>JAMCPX010000025.1 GCA_023382265.1 Deltaproteobacteria bacterium
TAATAAAATTGTTAAATTAGAATGAATCTGTTAGTATCAACATATAATCTTATTTTAAAAATGTGCAAAATATAATGCTATGAGAGGTAAAAGAGTTGATAGATAAAATCTTTGAAATTAAAAAAAATATAGATTTTGACTTTAGAAAATATACATACGGTAATGATCCTCTGAAATACCTTTTCGATGAATGGGTTGATTATTATAAATTGAAATATGCGATTTGCAAGGCGATTGAGCCAAAATCGATTTTAGAAATAGGTGTAAGGTATGGATATGGCGCAATTACATTTCTAAAAGCATGCCCCGATGCAAGTTATTTAGGAATTGACAACAATTCCGATACTTTTGGTGCATCAATCGGTGCCATAAAATGGGCTAAGGAGATCACAAAGGGATTTAACGTAGAATTTTTGATTGCCAATACGCAAGAATTGAAAGAATTTCCCGGTGATTATTTTGATCTTATACATATTGATGGTCAGCAAGATGGCGATGGGACTTATAGAGATTTGGAACTGGCTTTAGGGAAAGGATATTTTATATTAGTTGATGGATACTATTGGTCAAAAGAAAATATGCTAAGCTCAACATATTTTACGGAGAAATATAAAGCATTTATCGAATATGCTATCATAATCCCCGGTTATGCGGGTGAATTACTCATCAAAACAAAACCTTCTGCTAAAGATATATTTTTAAATAAATATATCAAGGGTTATCAAGACTTAAAAAATACATATGATACGGTTTATTATATGAATGATTGTGGTGGATATGATAGCTTTAAAAGATATGGCGGCAAAAAGATTACCGATGGTAGGATTTTGGCAGCAAATTATTTAGCCGATCCTCATAAAAATGATATTATATTGGATATTGGCTCGGGACGGGGCGAGTTGTCTTATCTGCTATCGAAAAAAACAAAAAAAGTGATAGGCCTGGATTATTCCGAAAGTGCCATTAATATTGCCACAGCGACATATTCTAATATGACAAACTTAAATTTCATACAAGAAGATATCCTAAAATACAATCCTGATTTTAAATTCGATAAAATATTAATGACGGATGTCGTTGAACATATAGAAGGTGATAAGCTATATCGTACCTTTGAAAAGATCAGTAAACTCTTGAATAATAATGGGATATTGATTATCCATACAGCGCCCAATAAATTAAATTATAAATATGCTTACAATAAAAAATATAAGTTGGCTAAATCGATAGGCAGTTATATTCCAAGTAACCCGAGAACATTTTACGAAGACTTAATGCATATCAATGAGCAAACACCGGCAAAACTAAAAAATAGTTTAAAAAGGTATTTCAGTAAAATATTTGTATGGACGACAAACTTACCCGACATCAAAGGTAATTTGACTCTCATACCGAATAAAACAGACCTTCTAAACCATACAAGTATTTTCGCTATAGCAACAAACAGAAAGGATTTTACCATTAATACCATAGTAAATCTCATTAGCCAAAACAAGTTAGATACTCATAATTTGAAAGTAGTTATAGAGGTAGGTGGGAATGAATTAACTCTAGCAAGAGCAGAATATTATACTGTAAATATCAAATTAACAAATTTATCAAAAGAATCTTTTAAATCACGTTTGCCTTATCCAGTATATTTGGCTTATCATTGGTATAATTTAGAGACAAACAGTTACGAAGTATTTGATGGGATAAGAACTGATTTACAAACCCCGATTGAGCCCAATGAGTCAAAAGATCTTGAAATGGATGTTGTTGCACCTGAGAGAGCGGGAAAATATTTATTACAGATTACTTTAGTTCAAGAACAACAATTCTGGTTTGAAAATATTATAGATAATTTACCTGTAGTAATCAAAGTTGAGATAATTTGAATAAAATCGAATATAAAGTTATAGATATAGTCTCTCTTTTATGAAACCTTTGCTATAGTTTTATATCCAAGAGATTTTAATACCGTTGGTAAACTTAGTTCAGGAACAAAATTTATAAAGTATAATTCGGTCCCGATCCTTTGTGTCCAGAAAAACAATTACTTTTTGTATACTTCTGAGGCAAATATTTTTGTCGGGTTTTTATGAGGCATGAGTCCCATGAGCAATACGTAATGCGAGGGGGATGTTCAGCTTGCATAGCTGTACCGTTTCTGCACAGTACCTAATTTTTTATATTTCCGACTTCCGCCTTTATAAAATTATCGTATCGTGCACTGTATATGATAAGAAAAATAATATCACTCATGTAATCCTCCGCTACCGGGAAGATGTTTTTTACTGTCTGTTTTTGTACTTTAAGGTTTGTAAACTAACCATGTCTTTTACCTGTTCGAACTCAGGATCTTTATGAACAAGTATAGCCTTTGTAGCAATGGCTGTAGCAATTATCCAGGTGTCTGCATTTGAAAGTTTTTTTGTAGCCTTTATCTCCATTGCCATCATCAGAATTTCATCACTCGCATCAACTTGTTTTAACGGCAGCAAGTCAAGATACCTCAGGAATTCTTCTGATATTGTTCTACCCGCTTTCTTCCATATTCTATAACCTGCTTCCATTCTTGTCATAAAAGAAATATGGAGCGCTGCAGGTGAACGTAATATTTTTTCCACAGTATCTGCATCTTCTTCATCGTTACAAAGAGTCAGGATAGCAGAAGTATCCAGCACAAAAGTATCAGGCATTCTTATCTCTCACACGTTCTGCTTTTCTCTCCTTTACTCTGTCCCGCAGAAGTTCTTGCGTTTTATAGGCACCTTTCCCTTTTCCTCTAAAAGCTGAGATGATATCCCCCGGTATAGGGATTATTTTCACGGTATTGCCTTCGACAACCCATTCTATATAGGATTCCGGCTTAACATCTAATCTTTTTCTTATCTTTGCTGGTATTGAAACCTGTCCTCTTGTAGTGACTTTTGTTTTCATGTATGTAAAGAAACTACATGATAAATGTAGTTATGTCAAGATGAATTAGGAAAGTGGCTATTTTAATATTTTGATGGTCGATAAAGTATACAAGCTGCTCCAATAACTTGCAAAGTTGTTTTACAGAAACTCCGGTAGCTTGCTCACACTGCTACCTCAGCAATTTCTTCTTCAATAGATGGAGTAATGGGTTACTTATGTTTTTTAGACTTTCTAAATAACCATTTATAGCATCCTGAATATTCTCAAGTGCTTCTTCTCGAGTTTTACCTCAGGAGCAGCCGCCTTTGGCGGCATAGGTGTTACTCAGAACAAAGTTAATGCATTCAGAATAACAAAACTTCGGGTTCCCGAGCGTACTCTGCGTATGATGAGAGAATCGCATCTCTCATATTATTCGTCGTTGTCTATCTCCTGTTCGGAATACCTTTCCGATCTTTTACGTTCAGTGTGCTCAAGAACCTTTTTTCTCAGCCTTATTGATAGAGGCGTGATTTCAAGCAGCTCATCGTCTTCTATAAATCCCAAGCCGTACTCGAGTGTTAGTTTTAGCGGAGGAATAAGCCTTATGGCTTCATCAGAGCCTGAAGCCCTCATGTTTGAGAGGTGTTTTTTCTTTCCCGGGTTAATAACGAGGTCCGTATCTTTGTTGTGGATACCCACTATCATGCCGCCGTATACCTTATCCCCGGGTGATATAAATAAAGGTCCTCTTTCCTGTAAGAACCACAGGGCATAGGCAACGGTAACAACCTCTTCTTTTGCAATCTGAACGCCTTTTTTCCGCGACGGCAGGTCGCCCCTATACAGGTCATATTTAGTGAATTGATGATGCATAACGACGTTACCCTTTGTTTCGAGCAAGAGTTCCGAGCGTAATCCGATAATACTTCTTGAAGGAATTGAGAAAATAAGGCGTGTCAACCCTGATGGAGTTTTGTAAGAATGGAGTAATTCTCCTTTTCGTGAACCGGTCTTTTCCATAATCCTGCCAAAATAATCATCCGTCACTTCGATAGTGAGTTCCTCTATTGGTTCCATGACCCTGCCTTCAACGTTTTTCAATATAGCCTTCGGCATACCTACCTGAAATTCGTATCCTTCTCTGCGCATCGTTTCAAAAAGGATTGATAGATGCAGTTCACCTCTGCCGGCAACATCAAAGACATCAGGGCTATTTGTTGAGGTGACTTTTAAAGACAGGTTGGATTTTACCTCTTTTTTCAATCTTTCACTTAAATGCCTTGATGTGAAAAATTTACCTTCCCTGCCTGAAAAGGGGCTGTTGTTCACAAGCATCTGTACGGAGATTGTAGGTTCTTCAACCTTTAATCCTGCAACATGCTGTATGCCCTCTTTCTGTGAAACGATAGCTCCTATGTCATGTGTATCAATGCCTGCAATGGCTATAATATCGCCGGGAGCTGTTTCGTTGATCTCAATTCTCTGCAGCCCTTCAAACGTAAACAATTTAAGGACCTTTTTTGTAATGGGCTCATGATCCCTGGGGTAGATATACACCTCTTCACCCGGATGCAGTCTACCGCTCTTTACCTTACCTATGACCATAGGGCCTATATACTGATCGTATGCAAGCTGGCTTATCATCATTTCAAAATTTTCATCCATATCTATTTCAGGATACGGGATACTGCTGATGATTGCATCAAACAAGGGCTTCAGGCTGCTCAACGGCTTATCCATTGACAGTGTTGCGGTGCCATTTCTTGCGGATGTGTATATAACAGGGAAATCAAGCTGGGATGAGTCTACCACGAGATCAAGAAACAATTCGGATACGGCATCAAGGACCTCTTGTGGTCTTGCCTCGGGTCTGTCTATCTTGTTGATAACGACAAGCGCCTTAAGCCCGCTCTCAATTGCTTTTCTAAGCACAAACCTGGTCTGCGGCATTGGACCGTCTATTGCGTCAACAAGTAGGAGTACCCCATCAACCATCGAAATCGCCCTTTCAACCTCTCCGCTGAAATCAGCATGCCCCGGCGTATCAACAATATTGATCTTGTAATCGTTGTACCTGATAGATGTATTCTTTGCCAGGATCGTTATCCCTCTTTCCCTTTCAAGCTCAAAAGAGTCCATCACCCGTTCAACAATCAACTCGTTGCTGCGGAATATGCCTGCCTGTTTAAGCATGGCATCCACAAGGGTTGTTTTCCCATGATCTATATGCGCTATGATCCCTATGTTCCTGATTTTATCTGCCGATAACATTATCCTGCCTTTAATTTATATTTTAAATAAAAACGATAAAGGGTGGGTTAAAAACCACCCTGCTTCTTAACACCTTGGTCCGCCTGTAGGTGGCAATTCATAAATTGCCACTTGCAGGTCTCAGGAAATATATTATTATAATAGGGTTTTATAAATATGCAATGATATTGTTTACATCATCAAGATTTGTGGAATGGGATCAGTAACCTGTATTATCGGAAAAAATAAAATCAATGTCGTGCTGTTTAACCTTCGAGGGTTTGAACATCGTTCTTTTACCTTTATTTGCAGCCTTTTTAAGGTTTGTGCCCGCGCCGCCCGTATTTAATACCTTTTCATAAAGGCTTAAAGCCTCCTGGCGGTTTCCGAGTATATCGAGTGTCCTTGCTTTCCAGAGAAGGTTTACAGCTATTCTATGAGGGATATCCGGCATTGTTAGAGCTTTTTCAAACGCGTCTAAAGCCTTATCGTACATGCTTGTTTTTAAGTACAGTTGTCCTTTTAACATAAAATAAATAGGCTCTGTTTGATCCTCGCGTGTAAGCTCCTCCATCTCTTTGAGCGCATCTTTTATGTTATTATGATAAAAATACTTTTGATACGCCTGTTCATAATGCTCTTTGAATACGTTAAAGTTATGAGAATTGGCGTAAGGATGCGGAGGTTTTATATCGAGCAGCCTTAACTCTCCATCCATCCAGCTCTTAATGTCCATTCCGATATAATCCGAATGGTTTGTGGGTGCATCGCCCTGTGCTACCCATACCTTTAATTCTTCCGGTTTGAAAACATACGAGCCCACATTATGAATAGCCATGATGGTGCTGCCAAGCGCTCTTTCCCTGCGTGTGAAATATTCCAGATGATCCCCGAGCAGCATAATCATGTCCTGCTCATTAAACTTACCGTTCTTCTCTTTTATTATTTCCTCAGCCCTTTTATATCTTCCAATCGTTGATGCAGTGGTTGATACGTTATAATCGTACTCTCTTTTTTTAAGCAGCTCTGTATTGTAATGGTTAGTATTGATAATATAGTTAGAGACAGCTTGCCTTGAAGCAACATATCTTGATGATGCCTCTATCACTCCCGCTTTTCCATGCCTCGCATCAGTTACGGCTATGCCCCATCCTGATGAAAATTTGAATGATTTTGCTATCCGTATTGCATCTTCCATGCTTTCTGCATTTCTCAGTATCTCGTTTAATATATTCATAATAGGCGTTGAAAAGCTCGAAACATCTTTTGAAAGCATTATGTGCAATGCACAGGTAATACCCGCCTCATTTATACCCGTTATACCTCCGCCAAACACACCCAGAAAGCTAAAAGCTGCATACTTCATTCCTTTATCTGGTTTATACAAAAATACAGCTGGATAGCTGTCCATAGAGTGATCATCGAAGAAATCAAGATTTCTGCCGTAAATAAAGCTTCCATCATAAGTTTTATTACCCCAGACACCAACACTTGTACAACCGAAATTTAATGCAGCAATCGAGTTTGCTCTTGTACGGGATAAACCTCTTGACAGCAGCATCTGTAATATATCCGGCATTGCAACCAGCTTTTTCAACAGCTCTACGGACTCGCCGCTTCCGTCTGAAAAGCCTTTTATTTCATCGATCATCCATGTGGTGTAACGTTTTTTCAGGTTTGAAGAGAGTATTTCGACATAGCTCTCAAATAGTTTTTCAGCCTTTTTTGATAAGAATTCCGTTGGAACCATATCTTTAATACCAAGCCTTAACACCCTTAGAAATCTTGCAAAAAACAGTATTAGCCCTTTTACATAAAGCTCCTGAGCAATTACACCATGCTGATAACCCATGTCATAGGCACTTCCATTTAATGTTATGAGATTAATCCTGCCAACCTTTTTTATTCTGCCCTCCGGCAGAGAGCTGAATTCTATGGGTGTAAGGAGTTGTGCTGCCGTCATTTGTTATCACCATTCTTTATTAACTTCCACACATAAACTATTGTGACGGCACCAAATATAACACTCGCCAAATTTATAAGAACTTCAAAAAACATGCCCATGTTCATATCAAGATATGTTCCGTTCTCGAGATTATACAGTATGTCCATGCATCCGAGGTAAACGAAAGTTCCACCCGCGACAATGCCCCATAGCACGCCTTTCAAATCCTTTTTTACAAGGAAATAAGCGGATAAAAAGAACGCAATACTCATCCACAGGTCTGCAGCTACAAAGCTTCTCTCATAGATCATATAACACTTATCATTTGGGAATGATTGAACGCTATTTGGTACAAATAAAAACAGTATCCAGTAAACAATGGTTAGAATTCCAACCACGACCTCGAGAGCTATAAACGTTTTTGATGCATCTCTTTTTAACATATGCCATCCTCCTTCATTTTATATTTTTAAAAGTATTTCTTGCATTTAATGAGCTTCTTGCAAATGGTGCTGCCTGAACAGATCCGAATCCAAGTTTGTACGCATATTCTTCAAGCATTTTAAACATCTTCGGGTGCACATAAGTTTTAACATCCATGTGTGATTCTGTCGGCTTCAGGTACTGGCCGATCGTTAAGATATCACATCCAGTATCCTTAATATTTCTGATAAGTTCTTTTATCTGGACTAAATTCTCACCAAGTCCAAGCATAAAGCCCGATTTTGTCACAATCTTTTTATTCAGCCGTTTGATCTCATCAAGAACATACAGACCGGTTGCATAATTTGATAATGGCCTTACCACCGGGTAAAGATCAAGCACCGTTTCCATATTATATGCAATGACCTTTGGTCCTGCATCAACGATGGCTTTGAGAGGATCATCTTCTCCATTAAAATCTGGGATCAATACCTCTACGTCTATATCGTTTGCATTAAGAAGTTCTATTGCTATTACGAACTGTTCAGCACCTCCATCCGAAAGATCATCCCTTGTAACCGAGGTTATTACCGCGTAATCACTTCCAAGCCATTTAACGGTGCTAAGGATTCTCTCAGCCTCATACTCATCAACACTATCCGGTATGCCCTTTGACACATTGCAAAACATGCACCGCCGTGTGCAATTGCTGCCAAGTATCATGAATGTTACTTCTTTATGTGCATAACAGGTCCATCTATTAGGACATAACGCACCTTCGCATACTGTATTTATGCCATGTTCAACAAGATAATCGGAAACGGTTGCAATGCTATTTTCATTGTAATTTACGGTTATCCATTCCGGTCTTTGCATAAAAACCTATCCTATAAACCTATCAGGCAGGTAACCAAGCTGTCTTGAGAACCTTGATACAAGGGTCATCTTAACAGACTCTATGTCAATCATGTTTTTTGTCTTAAGAACAAGGTTTGTAACCCTTTCATTATCTCTGCCGCATGTTTTGATTGCATTGAACGGATTCAGATCATTAAATATATTAAGAGCAGCGCCATGAACAAGCACGCCATGCTCTACACTCATCCCGAAAAATGCAATCTTTTGATCATCGATCCATGCTCCCGGTTCATCATGCCGCGTTGTTTTAAGCCCAAATGTGCTTAATGTGCTTTCCATTACATCCATCATCTTAAATAAGATATCTATTGGATTGTCTGTAACCTTGATCACAGGATAAACCACAAGCTGTCCTTTGTTATGAACAACAGCTTTACCTCCACGGTCTGCATGAACCACGGGAATGTTGTGTTTATCTATATATGCCTTATCAACAATACTTGAATCATCCCCATCCCTGCCGATCGTAATCACTGTCGGATGTTCAACAAGTAAAAGCGTATCATCCTCTATTCTTTCTACATCGGCTCTTACCCGTTCCATTACTTCTATTGCATCACTGTACGTCATTATACCCAGGTCTATGATATTTAGTTTTTTCATCATTAACTCTTGTCCCTTGTTTTCATACATACAGAGTCTTACATACCATTGCAAGTATTTGTTCACATATACGTTCGTTGGCATTTGTTACATCTGAGCGATTAACGCACTGCATGATAATCAATGCTTGTAAGCCTATATTGCCTGTGATAGTTACAGATTCAGATTGGCAAATACATATGCTATGCTGAAATCAATAGAGGAATAACAAATATGAATCCGATATTAAATGCTCTGATTTTTATTTTTGGATTGATCCTTGGAAGCTTTTTAAATGTTGTAATATACAGGCTTCCAAGACATGAATCCATTGTTTATCCATCGTCGCATTGTCCATACTGCAGTGCACACATAAAACCTTATGACAATATACCTCTGTTGAGTTATGCCATACTTGGAGGTAAATGCAGATCATGCGGTAAACATATATCCTTGAGATACCCATTTGTAGAACTGCTTGCAGGACTTTCGGGTGTTGCGATTTATCTTAAATACGGGCTCGGCATCGACTGGGTATTTCTGTTTGTCCTCTCTTTGAGTCTCATCACGATAATTTTCATAGACCTTGATAATAGAATTATCCCGAACGTGATCACCTATCCAGGCATTGTTATAGGATTTGCATCAAGTTTTTTTATGACTATAAATACGGTAACTGGTTCGGTCTTAGGCAGTGTAATAGGCGGGGGTGTGCTGTATGCGACGGCATACTTGTATAAAGCGATAACAAAGCAAGAAGGCATGGGTATGGGAGATGTCAAGCTCATGGCAATGCTTGGTGCATTTCTTGGATGGCAGGCATCGCTTTTTATTATAATAACAAGTGCTTTTGCAGGCTCTATTTTTGGTATTGCTCTTATGCTGTTAGCCGGCAAAAACAGGAAATACGCAATACCTTATGGGCCATTCATATCTATGGGTGCATTCATTTACCTTTTTTACGGGCAATATATTATACAGATTTATCTTAGGTTCATTGGTTATGATTAGAAGGTTAAGGGCAAGGATCGTACTTATTGAAGGTATGATTATAGGTATAGCCCTTTTGCTGATGGGTATTATCCTGTACGAATTACAAAAACAAAACATGATAATACAGTTTCTTGATGATACCTCACAAATATATAACCTTGTTCAAGGAAGTATTTATTATGGTTATAACAGCGCTGAAAAGGTTGTAGAGTCTTTTCAGAACAAAACAGGGATGTCCATGGTTCAGCATATTATGCTTCTCGATCGCCGGGAAAATGTACCGGAGCATATCAAAATAAAATTCAAGCCTAAAGATATGGCATTAATAGCAAAGGATATTGATGACTGTAAAGAAGGATTTTTCCATGGATCGGGGATGAGGCTTATAAAGATATATCCAATGAACATATCAAAAACACAATGTAAGAGTCTGCTCATCACATCCAGCAACAGATATATAACAGGAAGGCTTTTATTGCTTATGGAGATTATCAGCGCCTATATGCTGTTTAATTTTTTAATCCTCACTGCGATTGGCTGGTTTATTATAGACAGGTACACGGCTGCCCCTTTGCAGGCCCTTGAAACTGCTGTGCAGGAGATAAGCGGCGGAGAGTATTCAGAGATAAAATACATGCCTCATTCAAAGGAGCTTGCGAACGTTATAAAAGCATTTAACGCAATGGTAAAGATTATTATGTCAAAGGAACAGATATTAAAGAACAACCTGAAAGAGCTGAAAGAAACACAGCAGTTTGCAATAAAAAAAGAAAGGCTTGCAGCCATCGGAAACCTTGCATCAGGCATATCGCACGAGATAGGCAATCCTGTAAGTGCTATCATAGCAATGCTTGAGATCCTGAAAAATGATGAGATCAAAAAGGATAAAGGGGATATGATTCAGCGGTCTTTAAATGAGGCTTACAGAATAGATGCACTTGTAAGGCAGATGCTATTATATGTAAGGCAGGCATCCGTTAACATAAGTGATGTCAATGTTAAAGCTGTTGTTAATGACGCACTTTCAGCAGCGACTTTAAATAGATCAATGGATGGAATTGACGTTTTGGTGGATGTAAACCAATCTCTAACTTACAGGATCGATTATGAAAAACTCAGGCATATACTTATTAACCTTATATCAAATGCTTTAGATGCAATGTATGATAGGGGAAGGATTGTAATAAAGGCAGGGATTACAGCCGACGGCATCTCAATAGAGGTATCCGATACCGGAGAAGGCATAAAAGCGGATTACCTTGACAAGGTATTTGAGCCGTTTTTTACAACAAAGCCATCGGGTAAAGGCACAGGTCTTGGGCTTTCCATTGTTAAGAACCTTGTTCAGGACCTTGACGGCGATGTAACGGTAAAAAGTGAACAGGGCAAAGGAACGACGTTCATTATAAGATTATAGAATTTACACTGAGTACATTTTTCTGTAATCCGTATGTTACAATCAAGGTATACAATAAACAAAAACACATGGAGGTGTAAAATGAAAAAAATAAGTTTAAAACTAAAAAGCGGATGGTTGATGCTGAAAACGGATATGAAAACAGGGTTGTTAAAGCTAAATCATACTACGGGTATTCTGACAGGGGCTATTTTAATAGGGTTTGCACTGTTTACCGGTAATGCGATTGCAGGGCCAATGCTCAATGGTGCCGGTTCTACATTTGCCTATCCTTTTTACACAAAATGGTTCTATGATTACAATAAAGAAACGGGTGTGAGGATTAATTATCAGGCAATAGGAAGCGGTGGAGGCATACAGCAGCTTTTTGCAAGGGTTGTTGATTTTGGCGCAAGTGATAAGCCGCTCGATGAAAAAACACTCAATGGGCACGGCTTGATACAAATGCCGACAGCAGCAGGTGCTGTAGCGATTGCGTATAACATACCCGGTGTTGGCAACGGCTTAAAATTTACGCCCGGGCTTATAGCCGACATCTATCTTGGTAAGATCACAAACTGGAGTGATCCGAGGATCAAGGCTGTAAATCCTGATGTAAAGCTTCCTTCATTGGCTATAATACCCGTTCACAGGTCGGATGGCAGTGGAACAACAGCCATATTTACGGCATACCTTAGTGATGTGAACAAAGAATGGGCAAAAAATATAGGGCATGATCTGTCTGTTAACTGGCCTGTTGGTATAGGCGGAAAGGGAAACCCGGGTGTTGCAGGATTTATTATGAAAGCAAGGGGCAGCATAGGTTATGTAGAGTTCGCTTATGTGCTGCAAAATAAAATAACCTACGGACCTGTAGAGAATAAATCGGGCAGATTTATACTGCCAAGCCTTGATTCCGCAAAAGATGCAGCAGCCACCCTTAATAAGATTCCACCAGATTTTAATGTAATGTTCGTAAATCAGCCCGGCGTTGATTCTTATCCTATAGCAGGATTCACATATCTTATTGTCTATAAAAATCAAACTAATCCGGTAAAAGGAAAAGAACTGGTTAAGTTCCTTCACTGGGCTTATTCTAAAGGTCAGACAATGCTTGCACCACTTGGCTATGTATCTATACCCAACAACATCATTGAAAGGATAAAGAGAGAGATCAAAGAAATAAAGATTAAGTAATGAATTGTATGGGCGGGTTTTGACCCGCCCATACTTCCCTCCAGATCCCACTGTTTAAAAGTGAAATCAAATTTGATTGTTGCAGGTTTGATCATTTCCCAGCAGGGATTTTAAGAAAACCTTGTTTATGCCGCCTGCTTTGTAGTATGAATGACCTATGAAGGATTCTAAAAATAATAAACGGAGTAAGAACGGTGTGTTTAAGCTGTGGGGTGGCAGGTTTGAACAGGAGCCGAGTGAGGTAGTAAGCGGATTTACCAATTCGCTCCTGTCCGATATGAGGCTTGCGGTTTACGACATAAAGGGCGGCATGGCACAGGCAGAAGGCTTACTGCATGCTGGTATATTTGATCCATCCGAGTACAAAAGAATAAATGATGGCCTGGGGAAGATAGAGCTTGAACTACTTACAGGCAGATTTGTGCTTGATAAAAAAGATGAGGATATACATACTGCTATTGAAAGGAGGCTGCACAGCTTGATAGGAAATACTGCTTATAAGCTTCATACGGGCAGGAGTCGCAATGATCAGGTTGTTACCGCATTCAGATTGTACCTTCTTGATAATATAAAGGATACCGTCTCAAAACTTTTAAACATCCAGTCTCTCATTTTGTCTCAGGCTTCAAAACATCTTGGTATCCCAATGCCCGGATTTACACATACGCAGCACGCACAGCCGGTGCTTTTAAGCCATCACCTGCTCGCCTATGCAGAAATGTTCAACAGGGATATTGAAAGGCTTTTCCATGCATATCATTCTACATCCGTTATGCCGCTCGGATCCGGTGCGCTTGCCGGCACCCCGTATAACATCGACAGGATAGCAATGGCAGAGTTGCTTGAGTTTAAAGAAATAAGTGGCAACAGCATTGACGCTGTTTCTGACAGGGATTTTGCCATTGATACGACCTACGCATTAAGTATTTTGATGATGCACCTCTCAAGACTCTCGGAGGAGCTTATACTGTGGTCAACCGATGAGTTTGGTTTTGTTTCTCTGCCTGATTCGCTTACAACCGGCAGCAGTATTATGCCTCAGAAGAAAAACCCGGATGTTGCCGAATTGACAAGAGGTAAAACAGGCAGGGTTTACGGATCACTTATAAACCTGCTTACAATGATGAAGGGCCTGCCGCTTTCATATAACAGAGATATGCAGGAGGACAAACCGGCCGTGTTCGAAGCTGTGGACACTGTAAAGACCATACTTGAAGTATGGGCACCCGTGATAAGCGGTTTGAGGTTCAATGCAGGAAGGTTGAATGAATCCCTTTCTCAGGGTAATCTGCTCGCAACCGATATTGCGGATTATCTTGTGAGACAGGGCATGCCGTTCAGAAAAGCGCACGAACTTACGGGCAGGATTGTGCTGTATGCGATCAAGAAAGGCGTGGATGTGGCATCATTGGATTATGAAGCTTTTAAGGCATTTTCACCGCTGTTCAAACCTGATATAAGGCATACGATTGATATCAAAAATTCTATAAATAGCAGGGCCGTGTATGGTGGTACCGCCGAGAAGCAGGTAAAGATTGCTATGTTAAGGCTCCGGAAGAGGATCAAGCATTATATGGAGCTGCTCAAAAGTTTATAATCAAAGGGTTTCCCCGGCATTCACGCCGGGATAAATAGTCTGTGCTGCTATTCCCGCGAAAGCGGTAATCCTGAGCATGTTTGCCAATGCGCTCCGGTATAACTGATACCTCGTTGCCTGCGTGGAGATGTTCAGGGGAAAACTCTTTTGTCCTGATAAAAGTTGAGTGCATGCGGTGCATTCCCTGTTGACAATTGCATAACAAAGATATATATTGTTATTGATATTTAATTTTTATGAAAGATGAACTTAAAATAGCGAAAAGGCTGTTGGAGGTGCTCCCTTCGTCAATGGCACGTATCAGGAACGAGATGAGATCCTGCATTCCCCGGGAGCTTAGCGTCGCGGATTTCAGGATACTTGGAAGCATAGTACGTGGGAAAACCCTTGTGAGTGATATTGCAAAGTATCATGGAGTCAGCCAGCCGTCTATGTCAAGGAGTGTGGAAGGTTTGGTTAAATCAGGGTTCATTGAAAGAAGCCGCGAATCCTCTGATCGAAGACGGTCTCCGCTAAAGCTAACCTCCAGAGGCACTGCTCTGTTTTACAAGATCACGGAAGCTACGGAGTATAGTCTGAGTAAACAAATTTCGGCTCTTGATTATGAAAGCCGGGAAGTGCTTTTACATGGTTTGATTCAACTCGAAAAACTTTTTTTCCCGGAGCACAGTATCGCTTCCCAAGCCATAGAGAAAGGAAAAACATGACAGAACAAACTACCGTAACTCCACCCTCCGGCAAGAGTATGGATTTTGATGATACTGAAAAAAACGCTGCACCCAACTCACCGGCAATAGAAACAAAGGGGCTGACTATGCGGTTTAAAGATTTTACTGCTGTGGATGCGGTTAACTTAAAAATCCCCCGCGGAGAAATCTTCGGTTTACTCGGGCCTAACGGTGCGGGCAAGACCACCACGATCAAAATGTTTACAACACTGCTAAAACCTACAGCAGGAGTTGCAATTGTTGCAGGTCTTGATGTAAGTGCCTTCCCCTCTGGGGTTAGGAAAAGGATCGGGTACGTGCCTCAGATGCTTTCGGCCGACGGGGCACTGACCGCTTATGAGAACCTCATGCTTTCAGCCAAGCTTTACGGCATGAAAAAGCCGGATCGAAAAGGAAGGATTGCTGATGCAATCAACTTTATGGGACTGAATGACTTCTCGCACAAGCTTGTGAAGACCTATTCGGGCGGAATGATACGGCGTCTCGAGCTTGCACAGGCAATGCTGCACAAACCTGAGGTCCTGTTCCTTGATGAACCGACGATTGGACTTGATCCGGTAGCCCGCAGGGTCGTCTGGGAAAGGCTTATTGCATTGAAGGAGGAATACGGCATTACCATACTGATTACAACGCATGATATGGAAGAGGCGGATCAACTGTGCGATGAAATTGCTATTATGCATCAGGGCAAAATCGCGGCAACAGGGAGTCCTGCAAGTCTGAAAGCCTCGGTGGAGGCTGGTGCAACCCTAAATGATGTGTTCGTATACTACAGCGGGGGATCAATTGAAGAAGGAGGGAATTACCGTGATGTCAGAAAAACAAGAAGAACAGCAAGCCGGATGGGTTGATTCATTTTTCCCGATCAGGTTTCTGAAAGAAAGCCTGGCAATTGCGGAGGTTGAATTGAAAAAACTTATACGTGATCCAATCGAACTGTTTACCCGTGCGGTTCAGCCGGTACTATGGATAGTGATCTTCGGAGAGGTCTTCAGCAGGGTTCACGGCATACCTACCGGTAAGATCAGTTACCTCGCATTCATAACCCCCGGCATTCTTGCACAAAGCGTTTTATTCAGTGCCATTTTTTACGGGATCGCGGTCATATGGGAAAGGGACTTAGGGATCATTCACAAACTGCTGGTGAGTCCTGCACTGCGCGGCTCACTCGTTTTTGGGAAAGCGATCTCCTCCGGATTCAGGGGATTTGTTCAAGTGGTGATTATTTATTTTCTCGCTATTGTCATGGGGATAGACCTTCGCTGGCAGCCATACGCCCTGATTGGTGTTTTATTCAGCGTTGTCGTGGGATCAGCGGTTTTTTCAACATTCTCGCTGATCGTAGCCTGTATAGTAAAAACGCGTGAGAGGTTTATGGGGATCGGTCAGCTTCTGACAATGCCTCTTTTCTTTGCAAGCAATGCAATTTATCCATTAACACTGATGCCTGTGTGGCTGCAGTGGTTTGCCATGTTAAATCCACTGACTTATCTTGTAGACTCGCTTCGCGGTCTTATGATCGCAGGCGGGCACAGTGTCCATGGATTAGGTGTTGACTTTGGAGTAATGCTGTTTGTTTTTATAATCTTTCTTCTGATAGCCGACAGATTATACCCCACACTGGTACAGTGAGCATGAGACAACATGCCGTCGGGCAATTATCACATTGGCGTAGGACATAAATACCGGTATTTTATTGTAGGGGCAACCCTATTGGTATGTTCAGCAGACACGCACGTCGGCACGGATGAATCGCAGCGTGGAACGGGCAAACATGTTCCCTGTCGCTTTTTTTGGTAAACCAAATTACGGGATCGAGATCATGCATGTTAAAATGCGACTCTTGGTTAGCAATATGCATGATGAGCTTGACAAAATAACATGTATGATTAAACTTCTTTCAAAAGCCGGAGTGGCGGAATTGGTAGACGCGCCAGATTCAGGGTCTGGTAGCTGAAAGGCTGTCAGGGTTCAAATCCCTGCTTCGGCATATCTGACCGGTATGGATATCGAGATAAAAAATATTTATAAAGCATTGCCCGAAACAGCAAAGAAAAATCTCGTGACAATAGGGGATATTGCTAATGAGCTTAATACCGATATTTTCCTTGTAGGCGGACCTGTCAGGGATTTCATCCTCGGTAAAAAAAGTATAGATCTTGATATAGCAGTACCGGATGACGGTATAAGATTTGCGACCATTCTTGCAAATAGAATAAACGGCGACATTAAAGTTTACAGAGAACGGTTGACCGCAACCGTGATTTTACCGGATCTTAATACGATTGATGTTGCTACACTAAGGAATGAAACGTATGATTATCCCGGGTCTCTGCCGGCAGTAAAACCGATCTCTGATATTGTAACTGATCTTTCAAGAAGGGATTTTACCATCAATGCAATGGCCATAAAGCTCAACAGTAAAACAACTTCATCTCTTGTGGACCCTTTCAACGGCTATAACGACGTTCATTCCGGTATCATAAAGTTCCTTCACAATAAAAGTTTTATAGATGATCCAACCCGTATATTAAGAGCCATAAGGTTTGAGATAAGGCTGGGGTTCAGGATAGATGAGCAGACATTAAAAGCTTTAAAAAACGCCATTGCGAGTAATGCTCATAAAACTATAAGTGGACAAAGATACATTAAAGAGATAAATCTTTATCTGGATGAGACAAAGCCGCTCAGATATTTAGAAAGGGCTTATGAACTCGGTATCATGACGGATATTATTCCCGATCGGGGATCTTTAAAAGAGGTGAAAAATTTTTTCGATAAAATAGAAAATGAAAAAAAGATAAAAAATGAACATAAGAAACTGCTCTTATTCTCCGCAATGTTTTTGCACAATACTCCCAATGAGATTACCAATAAAGCAAATTACTTTGGCATGACCAAAAAGCAGAAAAGTACAATAATAGATACAAAATTAATTCTGAATGTATTAAAGAATGAACCCGGAAAAATCGAGAGCGTAATAAAAAGATACGGTGATCATGCTAAATTACTTGCGTACATTGTTAGTGATAATAAAATACTTTTTTCATACATAAAAAATGAGCTGGCAATCTTATCAAAAGACGTATCTTAAACGTTTGCACAAACAAATAAAGCGCAAAATTATCCTATACGCTATCCTTGCGTTTATGATAAGTCTTTCGCTCAGCCTTTATATCGGAATGAGAGAACATGCCGCTAATCCTAAGCCGAATAAAACAGAACAAACGAAAGTCAAATCGCAATTCACCTCAACAGTACAGCCTCAGATAGCATCGGGAATGCCACCCATAACAGAGATCAAAAGTGTGTCGTCTTATCATTTAAAGGAAAACAATATCGAAAGATGGATCAAATTTATAATGAGAGAGTACCGTGTAAAATACGGTGCGGTTGTAGCCATTGATATAAAGACGTGCAAGCCCATTGCGATAGTGAACATTGGTAACGGATTCTCTGTTTTTAAAGCTTACCCCGCAGCCTCACTCGCAAAACTTATTACAGCAGCTGCCGCTATTGAACTGCATCATATCCCGTCTTATGCATTGTTTTATTATGACTCAAGGAATTCATCTCAAAGTATCGGAGCATTAACCGATGGTTATGATTACGGTAAAAAGAGTATAACTTTTTCCATCGCTTTAGCAAAATCAAATAATCCCGTATTTGGAAAACTGGCACTTTATAAGATCGGCGCTGCGAATCTGCAGTCTTATTTTGACAGATTTTATTTTAACAAAAGTTTGGGGCCTTCATTCATAGAACACAGTACTGCCGTAGTTGGTGACAGTGGGGATGATATCGCATTAACGGGTGCGGGTTTAAATACCGGTGTTCTTTTAAGTCCATTCCATGCAGCCCTTATTGCACAGGCAATAGGCTCTGGAGGCAACATGTGTGTGCCGTATACGCGGTTTGATAACCGCGTTCAGATTAAAAGGAGAATTATAGCAGCATCAACTGCTAAAGAACTCCTGAATATGATGAGATTTACAATAACAAAAGGTACATCAAGAAGGGCATTCTACAACAGGCGGGGACACTATATACTTGCAAATATCTCTGTCGCAGGGAAAACCGGTTCTATTCATGGAACCGGGCCAGAAGGTGATTACGAGTGGTTTATCGGTATAGCCCCTGTGAACAATCCGGAAGTTGCAGTTTCTGCGCTTGTTGTGAATGGAGAAAAATGGACGGTAAAAGGTTCTTATCTTGGTGCACAAACATTTTTCGCATATTTCTTTCCTGATGCAGTAAAAAAATTACTAAGATAGTTTGAACCCATGATTTCAATATGCAAACTCGGGAAGACAATACAGATCGCGGTACACGGCATACCGATCGCACGTATACAGGAACTGGTTTGAAACCCACCCACTCTTATAGACCACAGCATTCCGGGTTAAACAGGGCTAATGCTTTTCTGTGGCAGGCAGCCAGAAGTTAACCTGCTGAACTTTTTCTAATGCCATTATCAGCTTGCCGATCTCTTTCCTTTCTTCTTCATCAGTGATTGGCTCTACCTCGGAGATATCAAGACCGGCTTCGTTTTTAGCGCCCTTCCAGTTTTTAGAATAACCTATAACGATTGCAAAACCGCAGCCGCCTACCCCGCAGCATGAGGTGTCAAACATACTATATCCTGTATTGTAATACACTCTTCTGGATTTATATTCTATGAATTTTTCCTTTTCTATAGAATAATGCCCTGAGATTGCCGTTATCTCTTCTCCAAGCTTTGGATGAATGTAAAAATGCAAATCCATGTCCTCACCTTACTTTATAATATAATACCTTTATTGAATTAATTCAGGGACGAGGCTACCACGCCACTGCTTATTAAAATTACGCCCCTTCTTTACCTACAATAGCTATGCTGACTATATTCATAAAGGGGAATCCCCCGAGGTTATGCGTAAGGCCTATCCTTGGCTCTTTTAGCTGTCTTTCACCCGCTCTGCCATGAAGCTGTAAATACATTTCGTAAAGCATTCGTAAGCCCGATGCGCCGATAGGATGTCCAAAACATTTTAATCCGCCGTCTACCTGAGCAGGAATTCCACCGCCCTTTAGATCGAAAAAACCATCCATAACATCCTTAACTGCTTTGCCTCTCTGGCATATTTGTAAATCTTCATAAGTTACAAGCTCTGTGATAGAGAAACAATCGTGAAGCTCCATCATGCTTATCTCTTTTCTCGGATCTTTAATCCCGGCTTCTTCATAAGCTTTAACCGATGCTTTTGAAGTACTCACAAAGTAAGTACTATCCCATTCATTGTACTGCATTTCTTCCCCGTTACTGAGTGCGATTTGTAGTGCTTTAACAGTAACCAGATCTTTTTTGCCAAGCTTTTTTGCTATTTCTGGCGTTGTGACAATTGCCGCTGCAGACCCATCACTAACTCCACAACAGTCATAAAGTCCGAGTGGATATGCAACCATTGGTGAAGATAGTGCCTGTTCCTCTGTAATTGGGGTCCGTAAATGTGCCTTTGGGTTCAATGCACCATTGGCATGGCTCTTAACGGATATGTGAGCGAGTGCCCTTTTTAATTCGTCAATGGAATATTTATACTTGGCAGCGTAAGCCGTGGCAAGCTGGGCAAATGCACCAGGTGCGGTCATATTTGGCATCCATAACCAGTTTAATGTTCCGCTGTTTGAGCCTGAATTCGGCAAGCCTCCGTATCCAACATCTTTGAGTTTTTCAACACCGAGTGCAAGGGCTATATCATAAGCACCGGAGGCAACTGCATAAACCGCTCCTCTGAATGCCTCTGTACCGCTTGCACAGAAGTTTTCAACCCTTGTAGCGGGGATATTTGGTAAGCGCAGGGTTATAGATAGAGGTAATGCACTTTTGCCTATGTGTATTTCATCAAAGCAGTCACTAAGCCATGCAGCCTGAATCATGTTTTTTTCTATACCGGCATCCTGTAAAGCCTCTTCGAAAGCCTCTACCATCAAATCTTCCGCGCTTGCATTCCACCGTTCTCCAAACTTTGTGCAACCCATCCCGATTATTGCTACTTTATCTCTAATACCTGTTGGCATATATTCCTCCTTTATTTTTTTATTGCCTTCCAGAAGTAACCTGTAAAACCTCTTGTCTTGTCATAGTATTTTTTTCTGAAAGTCATTTTCAATGGCTGCCCTATCTCAAGTTCTTCCCGTTCGCAGTCTGTAAGATCCGCAAGCATTCTGCCTCCCTCGTTAAACTGTATCATACCATAGATAGCCGGAGGTTCTACCGATACTGCAAGATAATCTCCCGTAAATGAAAGGAGCTTTGCCTCTTTATCGGAAAATTCATAATCCTCCTGGGTATGAAATGAATTACACTTTGGGTTCACGCATATATTCGTTTTAGGGAATTGGATTGTTCCGCATTTTGTACATTTACCACCGACCAATCCAAGTATCATCTTGTGGTTACGCCATAAAGTTGTAAGTGCTGTTTGTGTAGGAGCTTCTGCCCTTATACCCGTTTCTGTCTCTATAAGTTCATTAAACTTTAAAAATTTGGCATAACTCGTCTCATCTTTTTTATTGGCAAGTGATCCCCTTATACCCCTTTTTGCCGGGAGCTTTGTGATATTATCGGTGACCTCAAATAATAATGCGTCACTGCCCTGTCCGAAGCTTGCCACTATTATCTTATCGCCCGGTCTTGAATCTTCAAGTGCTGAAGTCAACATTACAAGCGGATGTGCAGCCCCTGTTTCGCCGCACACATCATGCATATTGTTTACTATTTTATCAGGCTTTACACCTATCCTCTTGCCTATGCTTGCGTGTTCTCTCTGGAAGTAGCATGGATATACAAACTTGCTGACTTGTTCAGGCGAAAGTTTATACTTTTCCAAAAGTCCTTTAATTACCCCTGGTATTATTTTTATATACCCTTCATCTCTCACCCATCTTTCTTCCCATGTGTAATCAAAAGCTTCTTTTGATCCCCTGTAATGATCTACAAAATCAAGAGATACGGAATGGGAGCCCTTAAATTCTGCAATAACATTGCTTTCCCCTATAAGAAGAGAAGCAGCGCCATCTCCATACCATAGTTCATAGAAACTTGCAGAACGTGCCTTTCTATTATCTGTGGCGGTAACAAGTAGGTTCTTTTTTTCTCCACTTTTTACTGCTCCGATCGCTGACAGTAGTGCAGCAGTCCCGCTCTTTAGTGATGATGTAAAATCCGCGGTAACAATATCTTCTCTCAGATTAAGCGCAGCAGCAACGATACCTGCATTTTGACGATCAGCAAATGGTAATGTTGTTGATGCGAGATACAGACCATCGATCCTACTTTTATCTATGCCCGTGATACAATCCCTTGAAGCATCAACGGACATTGTTATACTATCCTCGTCCCAGTTACACATCGCTCTTTCGCCCTGTGCTACCATCATCAATGCCGGGATATACCACCCCATCTCCTGAATCACAGAAAAACGATTTAAACGACGTCTTGGAACATACCCACCATAAGAAACAATACCTACCATTGTTTACCTCCTTTTTGTTAATCTACACAACACATTGTGATTGCATCATAAGCATAAACGAATAGCATCAAATTGATATATTTATCAATAATTCTTAAAATTACTCTTGTAAAGTAATTTGATTGCCCGGCATGAACTTACTTTTTCTGCCTGAAGGTTATTTCTTTTTTTCTAAACTTATAGTTGATGGTATTTCTTGATATACCAAGGAGTTCTGCAGCTTTTGTTACATTCCATTCTGATTTTTCAAGTGCTTTTGTTATTGCTTTATTTTCTACATTATTAATGAAATTAGCCAGAGGCTCTTTTGATTCAATAACGGCATGCACAACCTTTTCAATGTAAGCATCTTTTGATTCGCTCAATAAACCTTCGGAAAGAAGTATAACGTTACTTCTTATCATTTCATCATCGGTAAGCATTGCTGCGCGTTCGATGACATTTTTTAGCTCCCTTATATTACCCGGCCAGTCATAGCTTATAAGCATATCAATAGCATCTTTATCGATGTCCTTGATTTTTTTTTGCCTGCCCTCGTTCAGGATTTTTATGAATTCTTGTACGAGCAGAGGCAGGTCTTCTTTCCGCTCTCTTAAAGGAGGGAGCTGTATCGGCATAACCGAGATACGATAGTAAAGATCATCCCTGAATAAACCCTTGTCCACAAGCACCTTCAGGTTTTTGTTCGTTGCTGTAATAATTCTTACATCAACCTGAACTTCCTTTTCTCCTCCAAGCCTTAAAAAGTTTTTTGTTTCTATAACCCGGAGAAGTTTTGCCTGAAGCAATAAAGAAAGCTCCGAAATCTCATCAAGAAATATTGTTCCTCCATCAGCGAGTTCAAAAAGGCCTCTTTTTCTTTTTTTTGCATCTGTAAAAGCACCGGGTTCGTATCCGAAGAATTCTTCTTCCAGCAATTGATCAGGGATTGCAGCACAATTGATAGATATCATATGTCCTCTTGCTCTTTTTGAAGCTCTATGAATGAAATTTGCCAGAAGCTCTTTACCTGTGCCGCTTTCACCCTCTATAAGAGCATTCATCTGATCCGCATTGGCTGCGCGCATAGCAATGTCGTAAGCATTTTTTATCTTATGTGATGTTCCTATGTAGTAATTAAGCTGTACATCCGAGATCTTGCTTTTAAGTATCGCCACTTCCCTTTTTAGCTTTATCTTCTCAATCAGGCTGTTCAGGGCGATTTCAAGATCATCGAGTGTAAAAGGTTTTACAAGGTAATCATACGCGCCCATTTTTATAGCGTTTATGGAATCTTTGATTGAACTATGTGCTGTAATCATTATTATTTCATAATTATCATCCATAGATTTTATATCCTGCAAAAGTGTAATGCCATTGGCATCGGGCAGCATTATATCAATCAGAATTATATCTAAGTTCTCGCTTTTTAACAGCCCGAGCCCTTCTTCACCGGTATACGCAGAAAATACGTTGTGTTTCAGAGATTTTAATGCATCCGTAATGAAATTCGTAAGTATTTTTTCATCATCAATTATTAGAATATTCATACTGTTATATAGCCGTTTAGATATACTTCACATTCTACGCATTTGTGTCCGCTGCAGCCTGACATACAATCTTTATACTTAAAACACCTATAAGTATCTTTTTTAATAAAGACTTCGCACTGCTCTCTCTCATTTAAAGGGCAGTTTATCTCCTCGTAGCATGGTTTTCTAATGCCCTGTAAAAATAAGATCGAAACTGCAGTACCTATATCCACTTCACTTTCCATATACAGTTTCCCCATATTTTCTTCAATTATGTTTTTAACTATGCTCAACCCAAGCCCTGTCCCATGCACCTTTGTTGAAAAAAATGGTGTAAATATCTTATCCATATGCGACTTTTGGATACCGATCCCCGTGTCTTTAACCTCTATCCTTACAACATCCTGATACGGGGCGATCTTAGGGCATTTTATATCAGGAGAAAGGTTCCTTTTTAGCTTTAAAGTAGAAACGTTAATCCTGAGTGTTCCGCCTTTTGGCATGGCGTCTAAAGCGTTATTTAATATATTCAAAAGTGCCTGATGTATTGCAGATTCGTCAACAACTATATCAAGTCTATCATTGTTTAAAAATTTTTTTATAACTTTAATACCGGTATGCTGTATCCTTGCATCCGAGATATCCAATACATTTTTTATAACGGATGGTATGTTTACAAGGTTCATACGGGGTATAGCGGTCTTGGAATATGTGAGAAGCTCTTTTACAAGGTCATCAATCCTCTGTATCTCCGATATGATCATATCAAAGTAATTATTATTCTGATAATCCGCGGATTGTTTTTTTAACAACTGAATTCCTATAATTATACTTGCGAGTGGATTTTTTATTTCATGGGCAAGCTTTGCAGACATCTCGCCTATTATCGCGAGATGCGTAAGTTTTTTTTGCTCTTCTTCCATCTTCCTGATCTGGGTTAGATCTGCAAAAATAGCCATTACTCCCTCCGTGTTTCCATTCAATCCTGTGAGAGGCGCTAATGTAAAGCCGAGAAAAAGCTCTTTACCTTCGGGTGTATAACCAAAGCTGTTCAGCCTTTTTTTTACTGCTTTTTTTGCAACCACTTCTTTATAGTCAAAGCCAGACAGTTTTAATTGTTTGACGAAGTCTTCTATAGGTCTATTTATCATATTCTCGGATTTTATGTCCGTGATCTCTTCCATAACAGAATTGAAAATCAGTATATTTCCTTTTAAATCCGTACACACTATACCGCTCGGCATATTTTGAAAGATATTCTTAATCATTGTTATATTATTTGAACCGTTAAATAAATCCAATCTAAACCTCTTTCTCCGTTCTTCATGTCCTGTTTATGGTAAAAAAATATACACTCTTAATAAAATATTAATCATTAACATGTATACTTATTATACCATCTTTAAGTAGTTTGCAAATACTTTAAGCCTTGTGATTATTCGTTCTGGGATCTAATATACTTCTCAAATAATCACCCAGAATATTAAGGCATAGTATGGTAATAATAATGGCAATGCCGGAAGCAAGCATCCATGGCCTTGCCGTAAGCGCTTCCACATTCGTTGCCTCGCTTAACATGTTGCCCCAGCTCACATCCGGGTCTCTTATACCGAGTCCCAGCATGCTTAATGCAGACTCACTTATTATGTATCCCGGTATGGATAGTGTTATTGCTACGACAGTATAATACATCAGATTTGGTATGAGCTGTTTTAGTATGATTCCGCGGATAGAATCACCATAAGCCCTTGATGCAATTATAAAATCCCTCTCTTTAATGCTTAAAACGATCCCTCTGATAACCCTTGCAAATCCTGCCCATCCTATAAAGCTCAAAATTACAATAATAAGCATAAAGGTTGTGGACGAGCTAACACCTGCCGGTATTATAACAGCGAGTGTTAGTAAAAAATAAAATGCAGGTAAAGACATAATGATTTCCGTAAATCTCATTATCAATGTATCTACAATCCCGCCTATGTAACCCGATAGTGTTCCAATTACAATGCCGATACTAAAGCTGATCAGTGCTCCAATTAAACCAATAAATAAACTTACCCTGCCGCCGTACACTAGCCTGGAGAAATAATCCCTTCCAAGTTGATCCGTCCCGAGTAAATGAATCCCAGCATCTTTTACATAAAACAGCTTACCGCCGGTAAAAAACCTTATAGGGTAGATTCGATTTTTTACTTCGCTGTATTTATGAGCATGGATATCAGTTAATTCATATCTGTATACATAAGGTCTTACAAGTGTGGTTTTACCGTTTTCTACAACAGTAAAATGTATGGATGTAGGAGGGAGATCAGGGAAAGCTCTGTTTTGCTGTTTGTATGGATATGGAGCAACATAAGGGGCAAAAATAGAAATGGAGTAAAGAATGAGAAGGACTATTCCTGCGATAATTGCTGAAAGTTTAGATACCTTAAAAGAATGTTTAATCATAACTGGGCTTTTATCCTGGGATCAATATACATCAGAGCAATGTCTGAAATCAAATTGCCTATAAGCAGCATTGCAGCACCTATAAGTAAGTCTCCCATGATCAGGAATACATCCATTGACATAACAGCTTTTAACAGAAGTGTTCCAAGTCCTTGAAGATTCAGTATCGTTTCAACGAGGGCTGCCCCTCCAAGCAGGCCTGCAAGGTCATAGCCTGCAAGTGTAACAAAAGGGTTTAACGCATTTTTTAATATATGAATATAGATTATACGTGAACTATTTAATCCCCTTGCTCTTGCGGAAGTAACAAATTCGCTATATTTAATCTCTATGATATTTGCTCTTATCAGTCTTATATATGAAGCAATCTGTGGTATTGCCAGTGCTGTTACGGGCATGATCAGATGAATCGACCTGTCGTATATCTTATCCTTGATGCTTAAAAGATTATAAAGAGGACTTGTTGTCCCGCCTGTCGGCAGTATGCCGGTTTTAGCTACAAGCAGAAGCAGGATAAATGCAATCAAGAAGCTCGGCAGTGATATGCCTATATAACTTGCAAAGCTAACGCTTCTGTCAAAATACCCATTTTCTTTTATCCCAGAAATGATCCCAGCGGGTAATGATATTAGCCAGCTGACAACGATGGTTGTGATTGACAATATAAGTGTATTCAATGCACGCGATGATATAAGACTTAAAACGGATGCGTGGTAGTATATGCTTATGCCCAGGTTAAAGTGTATTATATTCCATAACCACAATCCATATCTGTAAAGCAAAGGTTTATTAAGCCCATAAGCCTGCTCCATCATTTTTATAGTTTTTTCGGAAATATAAGGATTCATTTTTAATGAAGTTAAGATATTACCGGGTGCGAGCGAAATGATAACAAAAGAAATAAATGTTATCCCGAGTATTTCAGGTAACATTATTAAAAGTCTTTTTATAATAAACTTAAATAACATGATGTAAAATACAAAATCATGATTTTGTGTTTACTTCAAGTGCTTAACTCAAAAGATGTGTTTAAAAAAAAGGGAAGGCTGTGAAGCAACCGATTGGGTTGCTCATTGTACTCTTACATCTCGTTATCACCCATACCGGTTTCGACATAAAAAAACCCGGTTCGCGCGAACCGGGTAGAGCAAAAAAAAGATGCCTATCTATTTAGGCTTTTGTAACTTTTGCAGCTTGTGGACCCTTAGGACCCGCAACAACCTCAAAGTTTACACGATCTTCTGCCTTTAGAGTTTTGTATCCATCTCCTTGGACTTCTGAATAATGAACAAATATATCCTGTCCATTATCCTGTTCAATAAAACCGTAGCCTTTTGCATTATTGAACCACTTTACTTTTCCTGTTGGCATTTAAAACCTTTCTCCTTTCACTTCATACTTAAACCGTATAGAAGTATTATAACTATAAGAGCTTAGTATTGAATTGTCAACTGTTATTTTAAGTCTTGCCCAAATCTAATGCATTTTTAGGTTAAGCATGTTGTGCTTTACGGAGAAGACGTTCTTTCTGGCGTTTTTCTGCCTGCTCCCAACGTTCATGTTCTCTACCTGTTTCAAGGATCAGTCGCGGCACCTCTACAGGCCGACGATTCTTACTGTCGAGTGCAACATACACAAGATATGCCTGATTTGTTATCCTGAGCCTGCCTGTTAAGATTTCCTCTGCCTCAACAATAACCTCTGTTTCCATTGACGTCCTGCCGACGTAGGTAAGCCTTGCCCTGAATGTGACAAGGTCACCAATATGTACGGGTTCAAGGAAAGTAAGAGAATCAACCGCCACCGTTACTGCCGGATATCTTGCATGTCGTGTAGCACACATTCCCCCTGCCTCATCTATAAGTTTCATCAGTACTCCGCCATGTATGTTACCAAGGTTATTGGCATGTTCCGGCTGCATAAGCTGGCTTAACACAACCTCTGACTCACTGATCCTTTTTGCTTCCATATAATTATCCTTTTTTAATCCTTTAACTCGATTCTATTAAGATAATAACAATTTTATTTTGTTAACCCGAAAAATGCAATAGGAAAGTTTTTTCATTCACTCGACCCTGCGATCCACCTAAGATATATAGGTTTTTTGTTATAAATGATGCTCAAGACCTCTGTAAGTTTATATACATGCACTTTGTGTTTCTTTTTTCTAATATTCGGAGAATACCTTTATTTGACGAAGGGTTATTGTTCATTACAAAAACCCCCCTATTTTTAAATGCATTTTTTGGGTTAATCAATTTCTACCTTCATCGGTCAGCAATACCTTTTAAAGTCCAAGCCCGTTCTATTTTAAAAAGATTTAAATTATTTGATATTTCATGTACTTCGAGGGGATTTATTTTTTGAGTCGTGTTACAGACATGTAAAATCCGTGTAACACAAAATTTACTTGTATAAGTAATCGCATAGAATTATCCTTCTTAAGTATTATGAAAACAAGAATAGGTGATCATTTTATAAAATATGTCTCCCTGGGTTTTTCTTGTTTAATACTTTTAATCCTTGTAGGTATAGCTTATGAACTTGTAGCAGGTTCGAGAGCTTCTATAGAGCAGTTCGGCTGGAAATTTTTAATCACTTCCACGTGGGATCCCGTTAACAGGGTATTTGGAGCATTTCCATTTATATATGGGACAGTGGTATCTTCGGTCATAGCATTGATTATAGCTTTACCGGTAAGTCTTGGGATTTCTATATTTTTATCAGAACTTTCACCTCCACAACTTCGTATCTATGGATCACTAATGGTTGAACTGCTCGCGGCAATACCAAGCATAATTTATGGATTATGGGGACTGTTTGTGATGGTCCCGTTCCTTCAAATTTATGTTGAGCCGTTTCTCGGTAGATATCTAGGTTTTATGCCATTGTTGTTTAAAGGCTATCCTCTCGGGGTTGGAATGCTGGCAGGCGGACTCATTCTATCGATTATGATTATTCCAACAATAGCATCAATTTCGAGAGACATTTTAAATTCTGTTCCTACAATATATAAAGAAGCAGGGCTGGGTCTTGGCATGACGAGATGGGAGGTTATTTCAAAAATAAGCATTCCATATTCGAAATCGGGCATAATAGGTGCGGTCATGCTTGGGCTTGGAAGGGCACTTGGAGAAACAATGGCTGTTACAATGGTCATAGGGAATTCTCCAAACATTTCAGCCTCTTTGTTCGCACCTTCCTATACGATAGCAAGTGTGATAGCAAATGAATTTACAGAAGCCACATACAAGCTATACATATCATCACTTATAGAGCTTGGACTAATACTCCTTGTAATATCAATGATATTCAATGCAATTGCAAAACTGCTTGTTAAAAGAGACTCAATATAATGAGATGACGCAAGATGGAATCCCTTGTTTATATAAAAAGAAAAACCGTTAATAATACGATGCTTGTCCTTTCGTATATATCTGCATTGTTAGGGTTTATTATTCTTCTGCTTATACTTATTTACACTATCATTAAAGGTGCAAACGCTATTAATCTCGATTTCTTTATAAAGTTACCAAAACCCACAGGTGAGGCGGGCGGAGGTATTGCGAATGCCATTATAGGAACATTTATAGTGGTAGGCATAGCTTCTATAATAGCTGTACCTATCGGCATCATGTCGGGTATATATCTTTCCGAATTTGGGAAAAACAGGTTCGCTGGGTTTGTAAGATATATGACAGACATCATGAACGGTATTCCATCAATAATAGCAGGCATTGCGGTCTACGTGTTTATTGTTGTTCCAATGCATGAATTCTCAGCACTATCCGGTGGCATTGCCTTATCCATTCTTATGATCCCTGTAATCACAAGGACTTCAGAAGAATTAATAAAAATGGTACCCGACACTATAAAAGAAGCAGCTCTCGCTCTTGGTATCCCCAAATGGAAGGTAATCATTTTTATAGTATTGCGTACAGCTTCGGTAGGTATTATAACAGGAATAATGCTTGCCGTGGCAAGGGTTGGCGGCGAAACAGCCCCGCTTTTGTTCACTGCCTTTAATAACCCGTTTATGAGCTTCAGGCTTGATCAGCCGATCGCAACAATGACGGTTCTTATATATAATTATGCATCTTCCCCTTATTTGGACTGGAACCGGATTGCATGGGGTAGTGCATTTGTTCTTATTATGGGTGTGCTTATTGTCAATATACTTGCAAAGATGTTTACAAAAAAGAGTTATTCGTTATAAGGTGTATCACTATGGCCAAGAAATTACTTATAGAGGATCTGAATGCATGGTATGGCAGTGTTCAGGCTTTAAAAGCTATAAACATAGAGATAGAAGAAAATAGTGTTACAGCAGTGATAGGTCCATCTGGATGCGGTAAAAGCACATTTGTTAGATGTCTGAATAGGATCCACGAGATAGTAAATAATGCCAGAGTAAGCGGAAAGGTTATACTTGATGGAAACGATATTTACGGCAATTCGAGTGATCCGGTTTTAATAAGACGTAGAATCGGAATGGTGTTTCAGAAACCGAATCCATTCCCAACTATGAATATATTTGATAATGTTGCTGCGGGATTAAAAATGAATGGTATAAAAGATAAAAGGTTACTTGCGGATACTGTTGAAAAGAGCCTGAGGAAATCGGCACTATGGGATGAAGTCAAGGATAAGCTTTATAAATCTTCAATGGCTTTGTCGGGGGGACAACAGCAGAGACTATGCATAGCCAGAACCATTGCAATAGAGCCTGAAGTTATACTTATGGATGAACCTGCTTCATCACTTGACCCTATTTCTACATCACGTATAGAAGAGCTGATGCAGCAATTAAAAGATAAATATACTATTGTAATCGTTACTCATAACATGCAGCAGGCCGCAAGGGTATCCGATTACACGGGATTTTTTTTGCTTGGGGAATTGATTGAGTTTAATAAAACCTCTGATATTTTTACAAACCCAAAAGATAAAAGGACAGAGGATTATATTACAGGAAGGTTTGGTTAATAAGGAGCAGAGATGGAAAGAAGATTTGATGAAGAACTAAAAGAATTATCAGGTATGCTGATTGAGATGGGAAGTCTTGCTCAAACCATGATACATAAATCTATTAAGGCACTCGTTGACAGGGACAGAGCGGTATTAAAAGAGGTATATACACTGGAGGAAACTGTAAACAGAATGCATATTGAGATAGACGACTTTTGTCTGAAACTTCTTGCGCTTCGCCAACCTCAAGCAGGAGACCTGCGCATGGTTACGGCAGCAATAAAGATCAACACGGATCTCGAGAGGCTCGGGGATCAGGCGGTAAACATAGCGCAGCGTACGGAATCCCTGCTTGAAAGGCCGGCAATAAAACCGCTTGTTGATATCCCAAGGGAATCCACCATAGCTCAAAAGATGGTAAGCGACAGCCTTGACGCGTTTGTAAAAAAAGATGTCAGTCTTGCAGAAGATGTCCTGACAAGAGATGATACAATAGATGATATCAACAATCAGATATTCAGAGAATTGCTTACATACATGATGAGTGATCCAACAACTATACCAACCGCTATTGATCTAATATTTGTATCAAAAAATCTTGAACGAATAGCCGATCATGCAACAAACATAGCAGAGGATGTTATATTTATGGTTGTTGGTAAGGACATCAGGCATCACATGAATATAAAGTGAAAATGAATACAAAAGGCTTTGACATAAAAAAACTTTTTGACAAAATGCGACCTTTAGCATACTCCGTCATGTTTTTATTGCTTCTGATGAGCGGATGTACATCGCAGCAGATTAAAAAAGAACCTGGTGCAAAAGGTTTATACGATAAAGCTCTTGGAGAAATGAAAGGTGGAGTTTTTGGCCCAGACTATGAAGAGATAAGACAAACTCTAAATCAAATTGTAGACAACTATCCTTACTCAACTTATGCGCCTCTTGCACAATTGAGAATTGCAGACACATACTTTAAACAAAGCAGATACCTCGAGTCTGCTGAAGCCTACAATCATTTCATAAAAATGTATCCAAACGATAAAGAGGTTCCTTATGCGGTATTTAAGGAAGGTAAATCCTATCTTGAAAATCAAAAAACATGGTTATTCCGCACTATACCTTATGATATAGATGAAACGGGTATTTATAATGCACTTGATGAGTTTAATTATATAGTTAATTACTACCCTTCTTCCAAATATTTCAAAGATGCACAAAGGTACGCAAAATTATGTAATTATACCCTTGCCAGGCATGATTTGTACATTGCTGATTTTTATATAGCTCACGACCATTATGAAGCTGCAATAGATAGATTAAAAGAGATACCCGAATTATACCCCACCAGTGGTCTGGTTGAACAGGCACTAAAAAAGCTTGCTTATCTTTATAAAAAGATAAACTCCCTTCAGGAATATAATAAGACCGTGAAATTATTAAAACAAAATCATTGACACTATAATAAACGCGTTTTACCCGGAGTTGCAACCGATCAAGGATATTACTGCCAGAGGCTGGTTGTTCTATTTGACCTTGAAGAGAACGAATCGTGATAAGATTTACTTGTACGGTGCATTTTTATCGGGCTTACTATTATTTCGAGAACCCGAGTACATCAAACATGTTATAAAGTGCCGGAGGCCTACCGACAATCCATTTGGCGGCACGGACAGCACCTTGGGCAAGATTTTCTCTACTTGAAGACCTGTGTGTTATTTCAAGCCTTTCCCCGGTCCCTATGAACATGACCGTATGTTCACCGGCAACATCACCACCCCTTAGTGTCTGTATTCCAATCTCGCCCTTTTGTCTTGCTCCGGTATTTCCGGACCTTGCGTATCTTGCGGTATCCTTAAATGACTTGTCTCTTGCCCATGCTATCAATTCACCGAACTTTATTGCTGTACCGCTTGGTGCGTCAACCTTGTTTCTGTGATGTAATTCAAAAATTTCAGCATCATATGCATCGTCAAGCGTTTTTGCCGATAATTCAACAAGCTTGAAAGCGAGATTTACAAGCACGCTCATATTGGGTGATAATAGTACAGGTATGATATTTGCTGTTTTATGGATTGTTTCCATCTCACTCTGTGAAAAACCGGTTGTTCCTATCACCGTAGCTATGCTTTTTATCTTTGCGTATTCGATAAGCTTCATTGTAGATTCAGGGCTTGAAAAATCTATAAAACAATCTATGCTGCTATTGATCTTGCCGGGGTCATCTACGATATTTGAGGTAGATTTCGCTTCCATGGTATTGTTATCCTGTGAGAGGAGAGATGGATGTCCTTTTCTTTCAATCCCCCCTGCAACATCAAATGAAGTGTCATTGAATAAGAGTTTCAGCACCTGCATGCCCATTCTACCCATTGCCCCATTTACTGCAACAGAGATGGGTTTATTCATTTTTTAAGCCCGCTTCTGTCATAACATTTTTTAGCTTGCTCATGCCTGCTTCCGATAGTGGAGTCAAAGGCAGTCTTATCTCTTTGGAAATCCAGCCCATAAGGAATGCCGCTGCTTTTACAGGTATGGGATTCGTTTCCATAAACATTGCATTGTGCAGCTTCCATAATGCGAGATTAAGCTTTGCGGCTTTTTGCAGGTTTCCTTCTTCAAAGGCATTAAACATCTCAACAATTTTTTCAGGCACTATATTGGATGTTACTGAAATAACGCCCTTTGCTCCAATAGCCATAGCCGGCAATGCAGTAAAATCGTCACCGGAAAGGACGATAAAATCTTTCCTGCATAGCTTTATAACATCTGTTACCTGCTGTACCGAGCCTGTTGCCTCTTTTATCCCAATTATATTTTTTATCTCTGATAATTTTGCAACCGTCTCGGGAAGCATATTCACACTTGTTCTACCGGGCACGTTGTAGAGTATTATTGGTATGTCAACTGCTTCTGAAACAGCTTTAAAGTGTTCATATAAGCCATTCTGAGTTGGTTTATTATAGTAAGGTGTTATTAAAAGCGCTGCATCAGCCCCTGATTTTTCAGCATGTTTTGTAAGTTCTATAGCCTCTTTTGTGTTGTTTGAACCGGTGCCTGCTATGACAATGGTTTTATGATCAGCTATTTCGATTGTATAATCAATGAGCATTTCATGTTCTTCAATATCAAGTGTAGCGGACTCACCTGTTGTGCCGCAGGGGGCGATGCCTTGAATACCAGCTTTTATCTGCAGTTCAACAAGTTTTTTGTATGCCTGTTTATCAATCTCATTATTTTTAAAAGGGGTAATAATTGCAGTTATTACACCTTTAATTGCATTATATATCATACATCAATCTCTCCTTTAAAGACTTCTTCGGCAGGACCGGTAAGATAGATACGGTTATCCTTAGCCCATTCAAGTTCAAGATCCCCGCCACGAAGGTGTATTAGAACCTTTTGCTTGCTTTTATTATTCAACACCCCTGCTACAGCAGCAGCGCTTGCACCGGTTCCGCAGCTTAAGGTCTCGCCGCTTCCTCGTTCCCAAACGCGCATTTTCAGCTCTGAATCATTGATCTTTTCTACAAACTCCACATTTGTTTTTTTGGGGAAGAGTTTGTGATTTTCGATGGCAGGACCATACTTGTGAACATTAAATTTATCAACATGATCGACAAATATAACTGTGTGAGGATTCCCCATTGAGATACACGTGATCTTGAATTCCGTATCTTCTACTTTGAGATTCCTGTTTATGACCCTTCCGCTGAGTTTCATTGGAATTTGTTTCGCATCAAATGAAGGTTCACCCATATCAACCTTTATATTGTTGTGAATGATTGCGGGTTTCTTAATACCCGCAAGTGTTTCTATTGTAAGCTCCTCCTTTTTTGTATATCCATGCGTTACAAGGTATTTTGCAACACATCTTATGCCGTTCCCGCACATCTCGACCTCTTCACCATCCGCATTGAATATTCGCATTCTGAAATCTGCTGTCCTGGATGGAAGTACCATCAAAAGCTGATCAGCTCCTATTGAGAATGCCGGAGTGCACAACCATTTTATTTCCTCTGTTGTTAGTTTTTCTTCTTTTTTGATAGCATCGATGAGTATAAAATGATTCCCGGTGCCCTGCATCTTTGTAAACTTTATTGTCTTTTTAGCCATTTATTACTCCTCTTTTATCTAATAAGAGTTTCACCCTTTATAAGATCCTGTAACGTCTCTCTTCTTCTTATGATATAGTATCTGCTGCCATCGACAAGCACCTCCGCGGCACGGCGTCTTGAATTATAATTTGATGACATTGAAAAGCCGTACGCACCCGCACTCATTATAGCTACAAGTTCATTTCTATCCATTAAATGAAGATTCCTATCTTTTGCAAAGAAATCTCCCGATTCACATATGGGCCCTACAACATCCTGTTTTTCTATTTTTGTATTTATAGTTTTAACAGGTATTATAGAATGATATGCATTATACAGGCTTGGTCGTATGAGGTCATTCATAGCTGCATCTATGATCATAAATCTTTTTTTACCATTGTATTTCCTGTATAACACCTTACCGACAAGAATGCCAGCATTACCGACGAGAACCCTGCCGGGCTCAAGTATGAGTTTACCTTCGAAATTTGCCAATGCTCCTTCTATTGCTTTTGCATATTTTTGCGGGACCGGAGGCAATTCATCCTTATATGTTATACCGAGTCCACCGCCAATGTCCATGTATTGTATGTTTATTCCACTTTGATTGATCTTTTGAACCAGGCTCATGGCCCGGTTGATCGCAGATACTATTGGGGATACCGTTGTAAGTTGGGAGCCTATATGCATATCAATCCCGTTGACAATAAGATATTGCATGGAGCTTGCGTATTTATAAGCGTCAACAGCATATTTACTGTCTATGCCGAACTTATTCTTTTTCAATCCCGTTGAAATGTATGGATGTGTCTGTGGATCTATATCGGGATTTATCCGTATGCCAACCCTCGCCTTTTTCTTAAGTTTTTTTGCTACGCTGTTTATAATGTCTATCTCTTCTATGGATTCGGCATTAAATAAGAGGATGTTTTCTTTAATTGCATAAGCTATTTCTTCCTCCGTTTTCCCTACACCGGAGTACACGATCCTGTCAGCCTTAATGCCGGCTTTTAAAGCTCTGTACAATTCACCACCGGATACAATATCGGCACCTGCGCCCATTGATGCAAATAGTGCTATATTGGCAATATTCGAGTTCGCTTTTACAGAATAACAGATCAAAGGCTCTATGCTTGTAAATGCATTGCTTAAAACGGCATAATGTCTTTTTAATGTTTTTTTACTGTAGATGTAAACAGGGGTTCCAACATCGTCTGCGATATCCTTTATTTTAACATCTTCACAGTAAAGTTCGCGGTTTTTGTAATTAAAAAAATTCATCTACTTCTCCTGTAAAAAGATAGTGATCGGTTCTGATTGTGCACTTTCATTATGTTCACTTGAGCTATCAACAGCAGTTACATAATAAATATTATAACCTGTTACGGCCGTTTTGTCTATATAAGTCGTAGAAGATATGGGGATAGCGTTAAGACGTCTGAAAAGTTTTTCATTCCCCGACTTTCTGTAAATATAATATCCAAGAATATTCGATCTGGTATTTGGTTCCCAGCTCAATGCTATTCCAGATTTTATCGGGGCACCTGAAAGGGCATAGGGCCTTGCGGGTGGAACAAGGTTTATTGGTACGGCGAGAATCTCATTGGAAAGCCTGCTTTCTACAGGTGTGTTAAAAACTTTTGAAACACTTGTAACCGCATAAAAATAAGGTACATTGTTTTTCAGTTCTCCGTCTATATAGGTTGTGCCTGAAATCAGGACAGGATTTATAGGAAACAAAGGAAAGTTATCCATTTTAAGACTTCTATAAATATTGTAGTAAATGGGTGTATTGATTTTAGTGTTGTTGATGTAGATTGATGGAGGATACCAGTGGAGTTCTACAAAATTATTCCCGGAATTTGCCCTTAGATCAGTGGGTGGGTTATACGGTATATCCCAGTTAACAACGACGATATTGGAAGCATCACTTACAATATCCTCTTTTGTAACCGTGAATACAATGTATGAATATCTGAACCCGTATTTAACGTCGGTATCTTTTATGATCATAAAGTGTTCACCCCGTTTATACGGGTATCGCCATTGTTTATAAACCTCTTTTGTTCCAATGAGTGTTATCGGGGCACCGGCCCTTACAAGGTTAAAACCTTTTATATCTTTCAATACAGTGCCGTCTGTGTTTGTTGATGGAACAGTCCAGGTTAGTATTATGCCGTCTCCTCTTGCCAGTGCTGTAAGATCGGATATAAAAGCAGGTCTTGCAAGGGCATAAGGCACAGGATTTGCTTTTACACCGCACCCCGCTATTATAAATAAAATTATGACTAAAAGGTATTTAAAGTTTTTTATACCTGCCTTCCTAAGTCCGTAAGCCTGGGCAGTACGGCCTTCTACAACATGCGTTACAAATCTCACATCAGATATTATAGAGTTTGTAAAATTTATTTTAAGACCGGATGACCCTTGCTCAAATCTTGTAATCCATAGTTTATGCGATTTGCCGTTATTCCGCTTTTTCATAGTATATTCATACTATAAATAAGGTATAACAAACAACAATTTTGTGTTTAAATATTATAGACAGATGAAACCGTCGCTGTTACTAAGAATGGAGTTACGGACAAATTCATTTACATCAGCATCTTTTTTAAAGCAATTTTTTATGTTAGGGAACAAAACCATATGCGGATCGTTTATATTTACTTAAGGAGATAAAGTTTTATAATGAATATATGTCAGATAAACCCAAAAAGTTTTTTTAGAAAGATCCATGCGAATCTATCTATTGTGCTTATCTTGTCAGCATTTTCAGTTTTTTTTGCAGGATGTGCTGCAATGCCAGGCATACGTTCAAACACATCTTCAGCTCCGGATGTTCCCTATACAGCACCTGAATCAATCATGAAACCTCAGGCATCTGAAACCACAACAACATCGTCTGTTCTGGAGCAATTTAAGGATTCAAATAATCTGAGTCTTGAGGATATCATAAACATAGCCCTGCAAAACAGCACCCAGACAAGGTATGCATGGCTGCAGGCACGCGCAGCAGCCGGAATATTCGGCGCAAACCGGGCATTATACTTTCCAACGGTAACAGCGAGTGTGGATTTTAACCGTTACAAGCAGAGCCTCATTGGTTCTCAGCTCTCATTTTTACTTACAATATACGGTTTTTCCGCAAGCATTAACTACCTTTTGTTTAATTTCGGAGGACGATATGCTCAAGTAAAAGAGGCGCGTTATGCCCTACTTGCTTCAGACCTTAGCCAGAATTATACAATTCAAAATGTAATACTTCAGGTCGAGCAGGCTTACTATCAATACCTTGGTGAAAAGGCCTTGCTTGATGCTGAACAAAAAAATCTCGAAGATGCAAAAACAAATCTGGATGCGGCACAAGAGAGATATACTGCCGGGCTTGCAACGATTGCAGACGTACTTCAGGCAAAAGCAGCCTATTCTCAGGCAAAACTCGCGCTTGAGAATGTAAACGGACAGATTCAAATAATGTACGGTGCGCTCGCAACATCCATGGGATTTCCGGCAAACATTCATGTCGCCGTAGGTAACCTTCCGGAGCATGTCCCTGATAAGGAAATCTACGACAATATCAACGACCTCATAAAAAAAGCAGAAGCACACAGGCCGGATCTCGCTGCTGCCAGGGCACAGGTTATTGAGGCAAAAGCACATACCCATTCTGTTCTTGCCTACGGATTGCCGAGTCTTTCGTTAAACGGTACAGCAAGCCGTACCTATCTTTACAGTACGATAGGCAACCCGTATTTTGATCAGTATTCCGGGGCAGTGCTCCTTGAGATCCCGCTATTCAACGGTTTTTCAACGGCATACAATGTGTATACGGCAAAGGAGCAGGCAAAGGCTGCACAACAGCAGTTGAAAGGCGCCCAGCAGCAGGTAATACTTCAAGTATGGAACAGTTATTACTCATTTAAGACTGCGCAACAATCCCTCGAGACAAGCGAAGATTTCCTAACAAGTGCACGGCAATCAGCTGATGTTGCACTTGGCATGTACAAGCAGGGGCTTGGAGACATTATAAGTCTTTTGAATGCGCAAAACACCCTTGCTCTGGCAAGGGCACAGGAGATTCAGGCACGAACAACATGGTTTTTGTCAATGGCACAGCTTGCACATGATACAGGTATATTAACGCCCGATTTTTTAAATGGAAAAGCGGCTGCAAATCATGATTAAAAGAGAAAGGTACACATACGATGATAAATAAAAATAAAAAAATTGTTACTATAATAGCTTCTCTGTTTTTGTATGTATCGTTATCTGCATGTTCAAAGGGAAAAAAAATGAACGGCTTTCAGCAAGTTGCACCTGTTACTGCTGCTTATGTAACAAAAAGAACAATGCCCATACAGATTCATACCATCGGAAACGTACAGGCAATTTCATCAGTAGATGTCGATGCACGCGTAGGTGGAGAGCTTCTGAGTGCGTATTTTAAAGAGGGACAGTATGTAAAAAAAGGCCATCCAATGCTGCGTATTGATCCAAGACCGTTCAAGATCGCCCTTGAGCAGGCAAAGGCAAATCTTATGCGGGACGAGGCACAGTTAAACTATGATCTTGAAAACCTGAGGAGATATACCAAACTTGTGGCAAAAGACTATGTAACAAGGGATCAGTATGATCAGGTAAAAACGCAGGCACAGTCATTGAGCGCTACGGTCGAAGCCGACAAGTCACAGGTAGACAATGCAAAACTCCAGTTGAGCTATTGTTATATAGATGCCCCGGTATCCGGCAGGACTGGCAGCCTACTCGTAAAACCAGGCAATATCGTGAGTATCAACCAGCCCAACAGTACGACGCTTGTCAATATACAGCAAACCCGGCCCATTTATGTGCAGTTTTCAGTGCCTGAACAGTACCTCAATGATATAAGGACGTATAAGCACAAAGGCACATTGAAGGTTGGGGCTTATTTTAAGAACAGTGGAAACAACAGTAAGGTTGAATACGGGGATCTTACCTTTATCAACAACGCAATCGATACCTCGACCGGTACCATAATGCTGAAAGCGCTATACCAAAACAAGGACGACATGCTCTGGCCGGGTCAGTATGTCAATGTTACTTTAACACTGACGAATTTGCCGGATGCAGTCGTTGTTCCAACACAGGCAATTCAGGTATCACAACAGGGACAATACGTGTTTGTCGTTCATAAGAATAACATTGTTGAAACAAGACCAATTGTTTCAAATTACAGTTATGATCATGAAAGCCTTATTGAGAGAGGCGTTTCCCCTGGAGAGATGGTTGTAACGGACGGACAGCTTGAGCTGGTCGATGGTTCCAAGGTTGAGATAAAAAATAAATTAGATGCAGGAAACACGAATCAATGAATATATCTGAATTGTTTATACGCAGGCCAGTCATGACCACGCTGGTCATGCTGGCAATACTATTGTTCGGGATCATAGGGTATAAACTATTGGCAGTAAGCGACCTGCCCAATGTTGATTTCCCTGTCATACAGGTTATGGCAACCCTTCCAGGGGCAAGTGCCGAAACAATGGCATCTGCCGTTGCAACACCGCTTGAGAGACAATTTACAACAATATCCGGGCTTAACTCCATGTATTCTTCAAGTATGCTCGGTGCAACGCAGATAACACTCATGTTCGATTTAAGCAAAAACATAGACGCAGCGGCACAGGATGTTCAGGCAGCAATGACTGCGGCATCTCCGCAGCTGCCACAGGGTATGCCAAGCCCTCCTACCTATCAAAAGGTGAATCCTGCCGATATGCCGATAGTGTATATCTCTCTTACATCAAAGACCCTGCCGCTCTATACACTCGACTACTACGGTGAAACAATGATGGCAGAGCGCATATCCATGATCAACGGTGTTTCACAAGTGCTTGTGTACGGCTCACAAAAATATGCCGTGAGGGTACAGGTGAATCCAAAGATACTCTCAGGGCTGGGTTTGGGCATAGATCAGGTGGCAAATGCAATACAAACATCCAATGTAGAGCTTCCGACAGGCGTACTTGATGGTGAGCACTCGGCATACACAATACAGGCAAACGGCCAGCTTACCGATGCAAGTTTATACAATCCCTTGATAGTTGCTTACAATAACGGCAGTCCTGTGAGGATTAAGGATATAGGCAGGGCAATCGACAGCGTTGAGAATGACAAGACCGCTGCGTGGTATGTAAATACAAAAGAGAACACATTTCAACGGGCCATAGTTCTTGCCGTTGAAAGACAGCCCGGGAGTAACATTGTAGGCGTTGCAGATGCCGTAAAAAAGCTGCTCCCCGAATTCAGAATGGACCTGCCTGCATCGGTTTCAATGCACCTGTTGTTCGATCGTTCTACTTCTATAAAACAATCCATAAACGATGTAAAAACCACCCTGATTATAGCTTTAATACTTGTTGTACTTGTTATCTTTGTATTTTTAAGAAACCTGTCGGCCACTATTATTCCAAGCCTGTCTCTTCCATTGTCGATATTCGGCACATTTGCTGTCATGTATCTGCTTGGATATACTATTGATAACCTTTCCATGATGGCCCTTGTTCTGGCAATTGGTTTTGTCATTGACGATGCCATTGTCATGCTTGAAAATATTGTCAGACACGTGGAGATGGGCGAAGGCCCGTTCGAGGCAGCTTTGAACGGTTCAAAGGAGATAAGCTTTACCATTCTGTCCATGACCTTATCGCTTGCAGCTGTGTTTATCCCTATAATCTTCATGGGCGGTATTATCGGCAAACTCTTCCATGAATTCGCAGTTACCATAGGTGTTGCAATACTTGTTTCAGGCTTTGTATCTCTTACCCTTACTCCAATGCTGACCAGCAGATTTATTAAGTCCATAGAACCAAAGGAACACAGCAAGCTCTATAAGCTGTCTGAACGTGGTTTTGATTCCATGTTAAACGCATATAAAATAAGTCTTCAGTGGGTTCTAAATCATAAAAAAAGTACCATGATATTTTCTCTCATCATACTGATATTTACCGGACTCCTGTTCGCAGAGGTGCCAAAGGGATTTATGCCAAGCGAGGATCTTGGCGAGATCTTTGGAATAACCCAGGCAGCACAGGGCATTTCATTCAAATCCATGGTCAAGCACCAGATTGAAGTTGCAAACGTCATAAGACAAAATCCCAATGTGGATGCTTTTATGACAAGCTGCGGGGCAAGGGCGGGTATTACCAGCAGCAACTCCGGCGTGGTGTTCATGAGGTTAAAGCCGAAATCCGAAAGGAAGCTGTCGCCGGAGCAGATCATACAGCAATTGTATCCGAAACTTGTCAAAATCCCCGGCATCCGCATATTCCTTCAGAACCCTCCGCCCATACAGCTCAGCGGCAGGTTCACGAAGAGCCTTTACCAGTACACGCTGCAGGGTACGAATACCGATGAACTGTACAAGAATGCACAGATCATGGAAGCAAGAATGAAGACGCTGCACGGACTTATGGATGTCACGTCTGATCTCGAGATTTCAAACCCGCAGGTCAACCTTACCATTGAAAGGAATAAGGCGTCCCAGCTTGGTGTATCTGCATATCAGATAGAGAACGCTCTTTCCTATGCGTACAGCTCAACGCAGGTATCGACCATCTATGCACCGGACAATGAATACAAAGTTATCCTGGAGCTTGAGCCCCAGTACCAGGAAGACCCGTCCGTATTGTCACTTTTGTACATCAGATCCTCATTGGGTCAACTTGTACCTCTTGATAGCGTTGTCAGCATGGAAAAAACAGTGGGTCCGCTTCAGGTTAACCACACAGGCCAGCTGCCGTCCGTCACCATATCGTTCAATCTTCTGCCCGGGGTATCACTCGGTGATGCTGTTTCTAAGATTGACAGGCTTGCACATAAGACCATTCCTGCAAACATCATCACGAGTTTCCAGGGTACCGCACAGGCATTTGAATCCTCTATGAAGGGACTTGGCATGCTGCTGATCATGACTATCCTCATCATCTACATGGTGCTCGGTATATTGTATGAAAGTTTTATACATCCAATAACGATACTTTCCGCCCTGCCTTTTGCAGGGTTCGGTGCATTGTTGACGCTGTTGATCTTTCATGTGGATTTAAACATCTACTCATTCGTGGGCATAATAATGCTCGTAGGACTTGTGAAAAAGAACGGTATCATGATGATCGATTTTGCGGTTGAAGCAGAGCGGAAGGAAGGGAAAAGCACGAGGGATTCCATTTATGAGGCATGTGTCATAAGGTTCAGGCCCATTATGATGACAACAGTGGCTGCAATCATCGGTACCTTACCCATAGCAATCGGACTTGGTGCAGGTGCGGGCTCGCGTCAGCCGCTGGGCCTTGCCGTCGTCGGCGGACTTATATTTTCTCAGTTCCTTACATTGTATATCACCCCGGTTTTCTACATATACATGGATTCCTTCAGCAAATGGCTGCCTAAGGCATTGCATATCAGGCAGGATACAGAACCCTGACTTACCGCATCACACAGGTTTTCTTAACCCAAAACGTGCATTTAAAAATGTGGGAGGAGGACAAAACATCTTTGTTTATGGTATGTTGAGCGTAGCACAGTGTTGAACGGACAGGCTTTCCTATTGTATTCCCATGGTCTATGTCCTTTTTCTCAGGTGTAAAAAGATTACCACAATGCCTGCAATAATGAATGGAACAAGAATTATAAAAAGGTATTCGAAATCTCTCGCATACCTCAGTACTTTATCAATATTGCTGCCCATTATAAACCCTGCACCTACCCATAACGGTACTGAAATGATTGCACCAAGTGCATCGATAAATAGAAATTTATCTGTTTTTATATTCATAACACCCGCTGACAGAAATACGGCAACCCTTAATCCGCTTATGAATCTTGCTATAAATATTGTTTTATTACCATGCCTGGTGTAAAAATATTTTACCTTTTCAAGGCCGATATCCCCTATAAATTTTTTTATAAACCTGTGATCTTTTCGCCCGATCGACCATCTTTTGCCTATAGAAAAGAGTATAAGATCCCCGCCAAGTACACCTAAAAAATCGGCAGCCCCCATAAGATATAGAGACGTCAAACCCTTATAAGCTATGTATCCTGAAATAACGAGTAAAACCTCTTCAGGAACAGGGAATCCTAGTCCGCATAATATAAGAAAGATGAATATTGCAATAAAGGTGAACTGCTCAATATACTGGAATACAAATTCATTTAGCATGATATATCATTAAATGAATCGCCGCCCGAAATCAAGAATATCAACGTAAATTATCTTATAGAAGCTTTAACCTGATCAGATTGATCCCTATCATGGCTATAAACATCGCTGCAATACCTGTAATTGTCCACATCTCGCCTTTAAGTGCACGTGAATTGTATCTGGATTTTTTTGTTTTTAACATCAAAGGGAAAAATCTCGGGACCTCCGATGTGTACTGTTTATACGCGTCACCGAACTTTTCGAGAAGAAAATGCTCCTCTCTTATAACAATTGGGTAGTATTGGAATACAAAGTATACAACTACCATAGGTATTACGATTATTTGATTAGCAATTACAGAGAACCCTAACGTAATGAAAAAATTACCCAGATATAAAGGATTCCTGATTATAGAATAAGGCCCCTCTGTGGTAAGCCTGTCCGCAATTAATTTTTTCGATCGTGTTGTCATGCCTGAATACCCAACGGCCCATATCCTTATGGCCTCACCCGAAAGGACAACAAACCCTCCTATAATGAGAATTGCCAGGTTTGCTTTAAAACCGACAAACGAAGGCTTGGCCAGCACAAGTATTATTATTGTCAAGATAATAAAAGGCACCGGCAGGGTGTCCCTGTGCCGGAAAAGAAAATCTCCAAAACGCACCATCTTACTTTGCTTCATCTATCACCTCCCAACCATTTTACGAAGTCTTCATAAGGCTTTGTGTTAATAACATCATCTTTTTTAAGCCAGCCGCGTCTTGCTACAGATACACCATAGCTCATATACCGCATCTGATTTGGATCATGACTGTCTGTTGTTATCATAAACTTTACACCATAACCCGATGCTTTTCTTATCATAATATCGGTAAGATCAAGTCTTAACGGGTATGAATTAATCTCCATTGCTACATTGTACTGTGCAGCTGCTTCAAATACCTTATCCCAGTTTACGTCGTAACTATCCCTTTCACCAATTAACCTTCCCGACGGATGTCCTATAACATCCACAAGCCCTGTTTTCATTGCACCCGTTAAACGGTTTGTAATCTGTTCTGCCGTTTGTTTAAAACCCGAATGTATAGAACCTATAACAATATCGAGCTGACCGAGCAATTCTGTATCCATATCGAGTGAGCCGTTTGATAGAATATCAACCTCCATGCCTTTTAGAATCCTTGTTCGGTTTTGTTTTTTATTAAGTAAATCTATCTCCATCATTTCTTCTTTTAGCCGTTCCGCATCAAGTCCTCCTGCTACGCCGAGTGACTGTGAATGATCTGTGATTGCGATATACTCGTATCCAAGTTTTGATGCATGTTCAGCCATCCGTTTTACAGTGCTGTCTCCATCGCTGTGAACGGTATGTGTATGTACATCCCCTCTTATATCGGCAAGCATGATAAGGTCGGGCAATTTGTATTCAACCGCGAGTTCAATCTCCCCTTGATCCTCTCTGATCTCGGGAGGAATAAACTGCATATCAAGGACTTTGTAAATCTCTTGTTCTGTTGTCCCTGCCTCATTTTGATTATTCTTCATATTGAACAGCCCGTACTCATTGAGTTTTAGGCCCTTTTTTATAGCAATTTCTCTAAGTTTTATGTTGTGATCTTTGGAACCTGTAAAATACAAAAGCGATGCACCAAAGTTATTTTTATCAAGCACACGCAGATCAACCTGTATGTGTGTATCTTTAAGTATGACGGATGATCGTGTTGTGCCGTGTGAAAGGATTCTTTCTACTTCTTTTAAATTTACGAATTTATTCATCAGCGGTTCGGAATCAGATGCAATTGCAAGTATGTCTATGTCCCCAATCGTCTCTCTTCTCCGCCTTATACTTCCTGCAACCTCGACCTCATCCACTCCTGTTAGGGCATTTAATTCTTTTATAATGGATTCCGTTATAGGTAATGCAGTGCCAAGTGGAAATCTGCCCTTAATACTTTTCTTGAGTTCAATACCTTTTAGAATATTCTCTACCGTTTTATCTTTTATACCTTTAACGCCTTTAATCCTGCCCGATTTTGCATATTCTTCAAGCTTTTCGACCGAATCTATCTTGAATTGATCGTACAACAGCTTTGCCGTCTTTGGCCCGACTCCCTGAATAGATAAGACATCAAGCACACCCTGAGGGATTTCTTTTTTAAGCTCTTCATAGGAAATCATTTTACCTGTTTTGACATATTCTTCTATTTTGGAAGCCAGATCCTTGCCGATACCCGGAATCTCTTCAAGATCGTGTGTTTGAACGAGTTTATCGGCATCCTCTGCAAGATCTTCCATAACATACGCAGCCTTCCGGTACGCCCGTATTCTAAAAGGATTATCTCCCCTCATCTCAAGCATGTCAGCTATATTGTTAAATATGTGAGCAATTTCTTTATTCAACATATATAAAAGATAAACGTATGATAAAAAATATCAATAATTTGTTTAATCAAAGTAATTCCTTTGTACAGTAACACAACCGCATGAATGTGCTTTTGAGGTACTGCGGTATAATACGGTTGACTTTAATTTTATCCTTGCAAAAAGATTTTATAAGTGTAGTATAAATATCTGTATGCCTAATAATAATGAAAAACGAAAGCATATACGGGCAAAAACACACGTACGGGTTAATTGCAAAAGTGAGGGTATTTTCTTTTCTGATTTTACAAGAGATATAAGTTTTGATGGAGCTGGCATAGAAAGTCTGGTGACCATTGCCCCTGGAACAATTATTGATCTATTCTTCACATTACCTGAGGAGACAGAAAGCATAATGGTAAGAGGTAAGGTTTTGTGGTCAAGAGTAAAACCAAGTACGTATGAATCAGGTAAGTCAAATGCGATGTTCGGGGTTCAATTCATAGATATTAATGATTCACATAAAGAAAAACTATTCGGATTCGTCTCTAAACGAATAGCTTAAGATATTATTTGTTCTGAGCAATCCTTAATGTTATATTACCTGTGAATCTTTCTATATGCTCAATTTCGATCTTTATCTTTTGGCCGATCTTGAACATCCTCCCTGTTCTTTTGCCTATCGCCGTGTACCGCTGGATATCACTGTAGAAATAATCCCCTTTTATATTATCAAATGATAAAAACCCATCAATAAAATAATTTTCTATCTCTACAAACAATCCCGATTTGGTTATACCGCTTATATAGCCTGTGAAGATGTCATCTTGCATCTCTTTTAATGCCTTTGATATCAGTAATTTTGTTATATCCCTTTCTGCATCCATTGCTCTTCTCTCTGTTTCAGATGTATTGTTGGCTATAGTATCCAGTAAAGCCTGTCCAAACAGTTCACGCGATGATTCTTTATTATTCGCTAATTTATTTTTTATAATTCTATGGACGGTTAGATCCGGGTACCTTCGTATAGGCGATGTGAAGTGTGTATAAAGATCAAACCCAAGCCCGTAATGCCCTATATTGTGAGTTGAGTATTTTGCCTGCTTCATGGATCTTAAAAGTGTATAATTTATAACTTTTTCGTGTTTTGTATTTTTTACTTCATCGAGAATGTGTTGAAGGGATAAGGCATCAAAAGATTCAAATACCGGTAACTTGATTCCGAGGTTGTAAGCAAACAAATAAAATTCATAGAGCTTTTCTCTATCGGGTTGATCGTGTACCCTGTATAGGAAAGGATGTTTTGTTGATGTCCCCATTATAGCAACTACTCTGTTTGCCTCAAGCATAAATTCTTCTATAATTATATGGGCAACATTTCTTTCTCTCTTTACAATGGATTCTATATCACCCGATAAGCCTATCAAAAGTTCTACCTCGGGGAGATCCAGATCAAGACTCCCCTGTGCTATCCTGTTTTGTTTAAGTTTTAAAGCAAGTTCCTTCATGGTATTGAGGTTGCGGATTAATTGATGATCTTTATACGTATCATTGCCGCCATTCTCAAGCATCTCTTTCACAGATGTATAGGTAAGCCTTGCATAGCTTTTTATAATGCTTTGATATACATCATAACCGGTCCTGATACCATTGTTGTCATACCTTATCTCTGCTGTTAATGTAACTCTCTCTTTATGGGGTATCAGGCTGCACAGATCGTTTGATAATTCCTCTGGAAGCATTGGTATTGACCTATCAGGGGAATATACGCTTGTTCCTCTCTCATAAGCATCCGAATCAACCGGATCCGAAAACTTTACATAATGGCTGACATCTGCAATGGAAACATAAAGAGTATAACCGTGTGATGCCTTTTTTACAAAAACAGCATCGTCAAAATCACGTGCATTTTCTCCATCGATTGTTACAATTTGCATATTTGTGAGATCATGTCTTTTAAAACGTTCTGAAGCATTTATCCCATATCTTAGTGAAGATACCTTTTCTTTTGCCTTTTTACTAAACTCAAATGGCAGGCCATTCTTCTTTATGACAAGCTTTGCATCAATGTCAGGGCTATGCTCATCACCGAGTATCTCATTTAATTTAACATACATGTTTCCATGTTTTGCTTCTAATATCTCACAGGTAACAACATCTCCATCTTTGATATTTCTTGTACCTTTTTGAACAGGGACGGCAAATGGATAATGTTTGTCTAATGGAAAAAACATAAAACGGCCCTGCTCTTTCTGGACCATACCAACGATGTCTTTTACCTTCCTCTCCAATATCTTTAAAACTTCGCCTTCGTAAAGCTCGCCTTTAGATTTTGTTTTTATAAGCACCTTATCTCCATGTCTTGCACCGTTTATATGCTTTTTTGGAATAAACACGTCCTTAGACATATCCGTTGCAACAAATCCGTACCCATCAGGGTGTACGAAAAGGCGGCCTTCTTTTTTTATGCTATTAAATTTATTTCTTCCCATTTTTGCTCCTGTAATGTTATAACACATAATACTTATGAAACCTATAATAAACTTAACGGATATTATTCTTGCATCGGCATCCCCAAGAAGAGAGGCACTGCTTAAGGGTATGGGCTTAAAATTTAGGGTAATAGCGCCTGCGATTGAGGATGAGCCGGGATTCAAACACATATTGAACAGTAAAAAACCGTATCAATACGCTATTAAAATCGCAAAGATAAAGGCACAATCGATAGGCTCATGGCTAAAGGATGATGCCATAATAATATCGGCAGATACTATAGTCGTAATGCAAAACAGAATTATAGGAAAGCCAAAAAACAAAAATGATGCAAAAAGGATTCTTAGACTGTTAAACGGTAAAACCCACAGTGTAATTACCGGTGTGTGCATTTTAAAAACACCGCAGATGCATTTACGTTGTTTTCATGTAAGTACAAAAGTAAAGATGGCAAAATTAACCGATAAGGAGATCGGGTGGTACGTGAAAACACGAGAGCCGATGGATAAAGCAGGTGCCTATGGAATACAGGGTATAGGCGGTTTGTTTGTTGAAAAGATAAACGGCTCGTATACAAATGTCGTAGGTTTTCCGACTGCTGAGTTGCTAAAGGCACTTAAGAAATTATAAAACGGTCGTTTAATTCAAAAATGCATTTTTTGAGGCAATAATTTTTTATCAAAGAAGCCCCACTGCGCAAGCACCGGCGTATCTGTTATACCAAAGTGCATAGGCATACATTATCTGGATTACCGCTTTCTTGAGAATGACAGCATAGACGCTCTACATCAGCGTAAATGTCGTGGAAACCTTTTGATTATAATCAGTAAGCAATGCGGTTCCTTCCCTGTATCTTTGCTTTGTATAGTTTTTGATCTGCGATCTTAATCAACGACAATGTATCTTTTACCTCAATGAACTCATTGCATGCTACGCCTATGCTTACCGTAATGTTTATAGCTAAATCCTCATAAGTTAACGTAGAAGACGCAATGATGGTTCTTAACCTTTCAAAAACCGATGCAGCATGGGATAAATTAAATTTATCAAGTATTACCAAAAACTCTTCTCCTCCAAATCTGCCGATATTATCGATCGGACGAAGATGTTTGCGGAATAGATTTGAGATATATCTTAACGCTGTATCCCCTGCGATGTGTCCGTAAGTATCATTAATATTTTTAAAATGGTCGATATCAATTATTGCTATGCTAACGTACGTGTTTAAAATTAAAGCCTGGTTTACAGCTATATCCAATAAATGGGTTATATACCCTTTGTTGTATAAGCCTGTTAATTGATCTATCCTTGCATCATTAATAATGCGTTTAATAAAATCGGAATCATACACCGGCATAAAGGATAGACAAATTGTCCCAATTGTGATAACATCACCTTCTTTCAAATTTGCCGCATCAATTTTTTTCCCGTTTACATAAGTTCCGTTACTGCTTTTTAAATCCTTTATAGAAATATTATTATCATTTAAAATGATTACAGAATGTGCCCGTGAAACCAAAAGAGAATTTAACCTTATATCAACGTCTGCCCCTCTCCCGATAATATTTTCACCCTTTTTTACCTTAAACACGTCTCCTATCTGTTCACCCTCAACAACAATAAGGGATGGAATATTCTCATGCGCAGCTCCGATTTGTTCTATTTTTATTAAAGATGTTTTATCTTCAGAAAACATAAAATAATACTAACTAATATCGTAAAACAATCAACTAATTTGTTTAAAAATTGTTAGTAAGTTAGTTTAAATGCCATGCCTGCTCTGTTATAATACAGCTAAAAGATGGTTTGCTTAAATAATAGGCACTAAATCTTATTGATCTGATTTAATTATTGTAGTTTTTAATAAACTGGTTTAATCAAACTCAATATGGAAAAGGTAAAAAAGATGATATCACATGCAGAACTGCTAAGCATAGCTGAGAAAGCAGCAAAGGTTGCCGGGGATATTATTAGAAAAAGGATCAGCGGTTACAAAGAGGTATCCTACAAAGGTGTTGTTGATCTCGTAACGGACGTTGATAAATTATCTGAACGAAAGATCATCAGAGTAATTAATAAATACTTCCCCGAACATTCCATTCTTACAGAAGAAATGGGCAGCATATCAAGAAAGAGTGATTATAAGTGGATTATAGATCCAATAGATGGTACGACCAATTTTTTTCATGCGTACCCTTTTGTATCAGTTTCAATAGCTGTTGAGCATAAAGGCAAGATCATCACCGGTGTTGTGCATGATCCATTAAAGTATGAAACCTTTACTGCAATAAATGGCAAGGGTGCATTCCTTAATGGTAAAAGGATTCATGTATCTCGCATACATGCCATAGAACAATCGCTTTTATCAACAGGTTTTCCTTATGATATAAGACATACAAACGAGAACAACATTGATAACTGGATAAGGTTCCTGAAAAGGGCGCAGGCAATAAGAAGAGACGGCTCTGCTGCCCTTGATCTTTGTTATGTAGCCGCGGGAAGATTTGACGGTTTCTGGGAGATGAAGTTAAAGCCATGGGATGTATCAGCAGGTTCATTGATTGTTAATGAAGCAGGCGGAAAGGTTACAGATTTTTTAGGAGAACATTATTCCATTTATAACAATAGCATAGTGGCATCCAATGGCATTATCCACGGTGATCTTCTTGACGTTCTTAATGAGAGATAAAAAACCATTCGCGTTTTACTTATAACGAACAGCATCATTCAGGAAGCCCGGCATTGCATTTTTTAATTTATACAGCCTATGTAGTGTTTGACAACTATTCTTATCACCATTATTATTCTAAGTATGAGAAAGGTTTATGTAGAAACTTATGGATGTCAGATGAACGAACACGACTCTGAGAGAATGCTCTCGATCTTAAAAGAGGATGGCTACGGTTATACCGATAATCCAAAGGATGCCGATGTAATCATTATTAATACATGCAGTGTAAGGGAAAAGGCCGAGCATAAGGCTTATTCAAGCCTTGGCAGATACATGGAACTAAAACACAGGAAGCACAATAAGGTTGTTGTTTTCAGTGGTTGTGTTGCACAGCAGGACGGTAAAGAGCTTATTAAAACATTTAAAGATGTTGATGTTATAGTAGGCCCTTCAAATGTTCACAGGATCGGTGAGCTGATTGCACGGATCGATCATGATGGGCATGTAATAGCTACATCAGAGAACACCGGCCAATCCAGATTTAAAAATCCGGTAAAAAACATAATCGGGATAAAAGCTTATGTTACGATCATGGAAGGATGCAATAACTTCTGTACATACTGTACCGTTCCTTACCTGAGGGGCAGGGAGGTTAGCAGAGATGCAAGGGAGATCGTTGATGAGGTTTATGCTCTTGCCGGGTCTGGGGTTAAAGAGATTATACTGCTTGGACAGAATGTAAATTCATACACGGATCAATCAACAAGCCTTTATGAACTATTGTCCATGCTTAATGATATAAATGGCATTGAGAGAATAAGATTTATTACATCCCATCCAAAGGATCTTACCGACAAGCTGATTAGAGCGTTTGCAGATTTTGGCAAAGTCTGTCCTCACATACATCTGCCGGTACAATCCGGTTCTGACAGGATACTTAAACTTATGGCAAGAGGTTATACGACAACGGATTATATAAAAAAAATTGAAAAACTAAGGAACATCAAACCGGATATAGCTATTACATCTGATTTTATAGTAGGTTTTCCATCGGAAACCGATGATGATCACGATAGTACAATTTTATTTATAAAACAGGTATACTATGATAATATATTTTCATTTAAATACTCCGATAGGCTCCTTGCAAAGGCGAGCCGGTTTGATAATAAGGTGGGTGATGATGATAAGGCCGGGAGATTAAAAGAACTTCATGAAACACAGTTAAGGATAACAAAAAGTATATACAGCTCTCTTGTTAATACGGTTCAGAGAGTATTTGTGGAAGGGAAGAGTAAAAAACAGGGCAGAATGCAGGGCAGAACCGGGCATAATAGAATTGTAAATTTTGAAGGTGCGGCAGACCCTGGTGAAGTTGTTGATGTTTTGATCAATGATTATTCAGACAATGCCCTGTACGGCAGTGTTAAAAATAAGAAGGTGAACAATGTTAATTGAAATGAAAGTAGCGGGTGTAATGGTTGACCCTGTAAATCTGACACCAATAGTTGCACTTAAGGATAGTGAAAATAAATATACCTTACCTATATGGGTTGGTGTTTCTGAGGCAAGTGCTATTATGATGGAAATGGAAGGTATTAAGCCTCCCAGACCATATACACACGATCTGCTCAGGAATGTATTTAATACACTCGGTGTTATCGTTACAAAAGTAGAAATTACGGAATTAAAAGATAATACATACTATGCGATTATATTTTTAAGGGCCGGCGACTTAAATATCTCAATCGATTCAAGGCCATCAGATGCAATAGCACTTGCACTAAGAATGGCAGCGCCCATTTTTGTTGAAAAATCGGTTATTGATAAATCAATAGAATCCATTATTTCTGCTTCCACCGTATCGGATGTAAATCCCGAAGAAAAAAAGAAAACCTATGATGAATTATTAAAACATTTTAAGAATGCTGATTTCGGTAAGTACAAGATGTAATAAATACGGATAACAGTATAAATGAATAACGGTAAAGTACTTATAGTAGAGCGGGATAGATTTTATAGAGAGCTTTATTCCGATTTACTGACGGGCATAGGTTATGAAATTTCAATAAACGATAGTTACGATATTGCTCCATCGAATTTGGAGGATTTTGATCTGATCATTTATGAACCAAATAAACATGAAGAATCATTTACGGTTCTGACTTCCATTTTAAAGGCCCAGCCTTATAAGCCTGAAATAATGATTATAACATCGGGGGATGTGCAGAAGTATAAAGCCATGTTTAACCCATCCGATCAGCAATACACATATATAAAGAAGCCGTTTGATGACAACAAACTGATTAATCTCGTAACGAATGCAATTTCAAAGAGGAGATTATATATAGATAAAGATAAACTTGCCCGAGAAGGTATGGAATATTTTATACTGCTCGAAGTTTATAAAAGGGCGAGTGAGATATTATCACAAAAAAGTATCGATGATGTTTTAAAAAAGCTTACAAGTGCAATGGTTATAGAGTTAAAGGCTTATAAAGCCATGATATGGTTAAGGGATGATGCAGATAACTTTAACATTGTACAGTCCTTTGGTTATGAGACAGAGCCTTATGATGAATCAACATCTTTTAACTGGAAAGGATTTAAATACAAAGTTGCATTTAACGAAGGCTACTATATTATAAAAAAAGATAGCAAAAGTGTGATGTATGTACTTATTCAGTCCAATGATGGGCATATCTATGCAATGCTCAGGTTGGTTAAAGAAGGTTTAGAAGGCTTTTCTATTCAGGATGTAAGAATTATGAGGACGCTCGCTACATTTGGAAGCATTGCTATAGCTAATGCAATAGAGCTTTCAAGTAAAATACCCGATACATTAAGAGCAGGCGATTTACCTGCCTATACGTACAAGTATTTTATAGAATACACGGAGAATGAGATTAGAAGAGCCCATAGGATGCATGGTATGTTTTCCCTATCGGTGGTATCTATAGAAAATTATAGAGAGTTGGTTGAGACATTCGGCAAAAATCACGTGAATGCTATTTTTAAAAAGATAGCCGATCTTATGAACGAGGTTTTAAGAGATGCTGATACTCTTTCCTTATCGGAACATTCAAATATGCTTAACCTTTTTTTACCCGATACCGATTATTTCGGTTCCATTATAACCATACGCAGAATTAAAAACCAGCTTAAGCAAAACTTATACATAACGGATGGATTAATAACAAAGAATGTGGAAATTGTAATAGGTGCTGCAACGTATCCAGTTGACGGGACTACAGTGCAGACCCTTTTGTCAAAGGCTTATGAAAGTGCAAATAAGACTAAGTCGGGGATATTGAAGCAAGTTTCGGCAATAGAATACACAAGCTTTGCGGAGTTTGCCGATAAAATAATAGATAGTTTTAGTCGTATGGATAAAGATGGAAAAACCGTAAATGCCGTATTCACCCTTACTAAAGATCGCGGGCAGGAAATCATCGATTTGATTTCATCCGACATGATCGAAAGGCCTTATATGAGAGGTATGCTGTTTGTCGGTTTACCTTTTATAACAAAGCAGATGACGATTTTAAGAGAACAGTACAAACTTCACAACTCCAGCACAAAATTTTATATTATGGGTAAAAAAACAGTGGGTGAAGATATTGATATATCTTATGCACCCGTTATAATCATGGATGAAGATTTCGGCAATAGATATTTTATATTCAATCTTAATGAAGAATATGCGTACGGATTCGTTGCAGTAGAACAGCCTGATAATACGTTAAAAGCTTTTCATACCAGCGAGCCGCTGCTTGTTGAGGAATTCATTGCTGTTCTTCAGGAAAAATATTTTTTGCAGAGGCAGATATAAGTGGTTAAAATAAAGGGCAAGATCCTTATAGCAGATGTAGATCAAAAATCTGTAGTCCTTATAAAGGATACCCTTAAAACTCAGGGTTTTACAGTATTTTCAGCTCTTAATGGGGCAAAGGCGCTTGAACTCATAATAGAGAACATCCCGGATATTATAATACTCAGTATGACTCTAACGATTGTAGCAACGGAGAAATTAAGGGATATTGTAAGAGCAAATCCAAACACAGATAAATTGCCTATCATATTTCTCGGGACACCGGAACAATTAAAAAAACTTAATAATTCCGGAGAAAAGATCATCACAAAACCGTTTCGTGTCGATGAACTTATCAACTTAATATCAGGCATTTATCAAAAAAGGCAGAAGGCTATAGAATTATCAAGAGAGGATAAAGAAATAGAAGGTAATATATCACAGATATCGTTAATCGATCTGCTCCAGATATTCAGTATGAACAAAAAAGACGGTACCATAACGATATATTCAGAAAAGAGTAACGGGTTTATTTATCTCCAGGAAGGGAATATCATAAACGCTACTATAGGTAAAGCGGAAGGTGTAAAAGCTCTGTTCAGATTGATTGGTATAAGGGTTGGGAAGTTCGAATTTGTTCCACACCGGGCATTGACACCGACCAGAATAAATTCTACGACGGAATCGTTGCTGATGGAAGGTATGAGGCATATAGACGAAATGAATAAACACAAGAGCGAATTACCCAGCTATGATGGAGTTGTAGCGTTGAAAAAAAAGTTATCAGACATACCGAAACAGGTGAGAACCATAACACAGGAGGTTTTATTATTGCTTGAGTTCTATTCTAATGTAGAGGATATAGTGGACAACTGTACTTTCCCCGACTACGATGTGCTAAGGGTTCTGAAGGCCCTTGTGGAGAAGGGTATCATAGAGATCAATACCAAAATATTAACGAAAGAGAAGATAAAAGAAGAAAGCCTGCTTGCAAATGAAGAGGTGTATAAGCTTCTTGAATACGTTTCTACAAACAGGCATATAAAGTTAGAGATGCATCGCGGCAGAGTGGTTATGTTACCGACAAATCATAATTCGCTTAAAATATTTTTAAATAGTATGGCAAATATGCCAAAATTTAGTTTTAGCAGCTCATTTACACGATCAGCAAAAGATGATGTTTTACTTGGTAATATTGGTTTTATTACACTTACAGATCTCCTGAGTATCGAGCTATTATCAATCCCGCCGGCGGAAGAGTACAGCCCACTATGGACTGCACTATCAGGCAGTGCTGTTGGTGCAGTAGCTATCTTTGATAAGGAATCCAGAGAGGTAATGGATTCATTTGTTAAGGCAATAGGAAAGTTTAAACAAATAGGGGGACTTCCATTTGCTTACGTATTCATTAATCCATCAACAAAGGAGCAGGGCAAAAATGCAGTGCTTGCTATAAGGAAACTTCTCGGTTTAAATAATGATGATCCTGTTTTTATAATAAATGAGTATTCAACAGAAGGGATCAAGGTGCTACCGGAACTCATAAGAAGGGTAATAAACGTATGATAGATCTGCATACACATTCATTGTTCAGTGATGGTGAACTGTTACCATCGGAGCTCGTAAGGAGAGCAGAGGATATTGGGATAAAAGCTATTGCAATTACGGATCATGTTGATTTTTCAAATTTCATATTTGTAATAGAGCATATCCGGAAAGCAGCAGAGGAACTGTCTGATAGAAAAAAGACAATAAAGGTTCTTACAGGCGTTGAAATTACGCATGTACCTCCAGACGATATTCCTGCACTTATTGAACTATCAAGAAAACACGGTGCTGATATTATTGTTGTACATGGCGAAACTATAGTAGAGCCGGTAGAGCATGGAACAAATCTTGCAGCTATTAACGGCAGGGCAGATATCCTTGCCCATCCCGGTTTTATCAGTCTGAAAGAAGCAAAACTTGCTGCAAAAAATCATGTTTATCTTGAAATAAGCGGAAGGCATGGACATAGTTTTTCAAATGGATATGTGTCTATGATTGCTCAAAAAGCACATGCAGGACTTGTGTTTAATACGGACGCACACGCCCCTTATAATCTTATGGACTATGATACGGCACTTAAAATTGTAAGGGGAGCCGGGTTGAGTGAAAATGATTTTAAAAATATGCTTGAAAATTCAAAGAATTTAATCCGGAGAAACGGCCATGAGCTGCCGTAAATGGCTTGATAGAGATTAAAAAACATTTTCTTCAATCCTGATAATCTTTGTTTTCCCTTTGGTTACATTAAGATTACCAATCAGTTTTATAGCTTTTCGAACATCGTTTTCTTTTGCTTCATCACTTATTATTATTATGGGTAAAACGGTATCAAGCCTTTCTCCCTTTTGTATCACCTTATTAATGTTAATATCGAATCTTCCAAGAATAGAAGAGATATTAGCCAAAACGCCTGGTTTGTTAATGGCGTTAAACCGGATGTAGTATTTACAGTTAATGGATTTTATCCGTTTAATAAGCAGTTTGCTAACCTGCTTTGGCCATGAAATGGGTGAACCATTGGCAACACCCATGAGATCCGTGATAATGGCGCTTGCCGTGGGATCTCCGCCTGCACCTTCAGCATATAAACCTCCCTGACCTCTTAACTCATCATCAATCTGAATACCGTTTTCCGCACCTTTTAGTAAAGCTAAAGACGTATTAATGGGGACAAGAGCCGGATGCACCCTGATATCAACATTATTATTCTCGCGCTTCATAATACCCAGTAATTTAATTCTATAATTCAATTCTTTTGAGAATTGGATGTCCTGAATATCTATGTCTCTTATCCCTTCTACATAAAAATCTTCTAATTTTATATTAAGTCCAAACAATAATTTTGAAATTATGATTACTTTATGAGCAGTGTCTGTTCCATCAATATCCATTGAGGGATCGGCTTCTGCATAACCAAGCTGCTTTGCCTGCTCCAGAATTTCGGGAAAATCTTTATTGGATTTTTCCATTTCGGTTAAAATAAAATTACAAGTACCGTTAAAAACCCCTATTATGCTTTTAACTGAAGCACCGTAGTATAAATGACTTAATATCTGATGACTTCCCGTAATTGCCGCACGAAATCCCAAGAAACAATTATTTTTGCGTGCTTCTTTTATGATCTTATCTCCGTATAAAGACAACACGTGCTTGTTCCCGGTAACAACATTCTTTTTATTCTTTATTGCCTTAAGAATCATATCCTTGGCAGGAGATAGACCACCGATTACTTCGATTACAGTATCGATCTCCGGATCATTAAGAATCGAATCCGGATTTGTAGTGAGAATTCCATTGGAAACATTTACATTTCTTTTTGCATTGATTCTTTTCACCAGGATTTTTTTGATATTGAATTCAAAACCGTAATTACGCCTGTACTCTGCTTTTTTTTTGGATAATATTTTTACTACGCTGCTCCCTACTGTTCCAAGACCTAAGAGCCCTATATTAATTTTTTTTACTATCATCTGTTCTAAAATTTCCTTTTTCAATCTTTTTTTTTAAATATCAAATTCATTTCTTCATATAATATAACATTTCTTCAAAATATTATTTAAACAATGTCTTGATTTTAAGTTTTTTTGATATAAAAATATTTATTATAGATATACTTAAGTAGATCCCGGCGAAGTGTCAAGATAATGTTAAAACGAATACCTGTGAACTACCACCAAAGGCGGAAGGTCTTTACTACGCACTAAATCGTCAGAGCATTCCGATTCAATGCTTATAAATTTTCAGCACTATCCTGTTCTTGCATGTCATTTTTACATAATTATTATAAGGAGAATTTATACTTTTCAGATTTAATTTGTAATTTATCTGTAAGTGCTATATGCAAACTAATATGAAAAAAGAGATTGTTTATTTTATAAGTAATCATAAATATTTTGTTGGCTTTTTAATCATACTGACTATGCTTGAATTGCTCCCTGTTGGAACTTATACATTGCTCAATGCAGCTACATATAAGCCGCTTATGGATTTTAAACTTGCTACGCCTGCATTGAATTATATTCTTGAACCATTCATTGGTATCCCAGTATATTTAAGCACAACGCATTATATAAAACCGGCAAGCATATCTATCTTTTCGTGGGGGCTTCTTATGGTTTTAGTCTATGGTATAATCAAGAGGCGATATAAAAAATTACCCGTTTATGTGCTGGCTTATATAGCAGGATTTTCGATATTTATCGTGTACATACTTTTTACTCCGTTTCCATTGCTGAAAGCCATACCAAGAGATAAGTCGTTCTGTCTTATTGATCCCCATTCTCATACGTTCTATTCTCATGATGGGCTTGTTACTTTAAAGCAAAGCATTAGATATCATAAAAAACAGGGCTTTACTGGATGGTTTATTACTGAACATTATAACATACTTGGAGGTATCGCAGAAGAAAATATCACAAAACTGGATACCCATAAATCAATGATAGGGGAAGAGGTAAGAGTAGATCATGATCCTCACTTCTTTCTTGCGCTCGGGATCAGTTCAACTGTTACGGCAAAAGACATCACAACGGTAACCGCACTTGCAAGGTCTGTTCATAAACAAGGTGGCGCACTCGTTCTTGCTTTGTGGTGGCTGCGTGGACCGGTGAATCTCATACATTATATAAATGATGGTGTTGATGCATTTGAAATAGCGAATGCAGGGCATAAACAGCATCTCACAGCTTCCATAAGAGAGTATGCCTATAATATCTCTCAAAAGTACCATATACCGCTTATTGCATCCAGTGATTGGCACGGATGGGGTAATTATGCTTACACATGGACAGCTTTTAAAATACCCGGGGCAAAGGATTATACATCATATCAATTGCAGAATATCATTATTTCAATGATACGAAATAGGAATAACAAAGATATTATTCCGATTATATATGATTACCCGCATCAATACTGGGGTGTTATGAGATTTATATTTGAGCCTTTTTTCGATTTTTATTATTATTTTTCTACGCTTCCATTTAAAGGTTATATATCGTGGTTGATCTGGAGCTTTTTATTTATGATTATCTATTCGGTTTATCAGCTATACAGGGAATCTTATTATTACAAACCGGCCATTATGCCTTATGTATTATTTATTGCAGGCAGTTTGATGAGTCTTTTCTACGCGGTTCACAAGATATCAAGTATAACGTTTATACCCGTAGAGAATACGCTTTTGTTGACAGTTATAAGGGTTCTATTATTTTATTCGATTGGTATGCTTACAATAATGACTTTATTGCTTGCATTAACTATAAAGAAAAAAGGAGTTTAATGTGCTCGCAAGGATATTTATAAAACCGAAAAGGGGTATTCTCGATCCCCAGGGTAAGGCCGTGCTTGGCTCTCTCCACAGTCTCGGATTTAAAAACGTTGATGATGTTAGGGTCGGTAAATATATTGAAGTAAAATTAAATACCGGGGATAAAGCGCAGGCACATTCTGAGGTACAGAAGATGTGCGATACGCTTTTATCAAACAAGGTCATAGAGGATTTTAACTATGAGATTGTAGAAGGATAGGTATGACACATATAAAAGCAGGTGTTATTGTATTTCCAGGAACGAACTGCGACCGGGATACCTATAATGCAATAAAATGCGTGATGGACGCACGGGTTGATTATGTGTGGTATGAAAATAAAAGCCTTCATCATTATCAGCTTATCGTTATACCTGGCGGATTTTCTTATGGTGATTACTTAAGGGCAGGGGCATTGGCAAGGTTTTCTCCTATTATGGATGCACTGAGATCTTATGTTGATAGAGGCGGTCTGGTAATTGGTATATGCAATGGGTTTCAGATATTGCTCGAGTCTTTAATGCTTCCAGGCGCAATGCAAAGGAACAAGACACTTAAGTTTGTATGTGATGATGCCTTTATAAGGATTGAAAGGGATGATACTGCTTTTACAATGCTTTACAAAAAAGGCGATATTTTAAAAATACCGATAGCCCACGCAGAGGGTAACTATTATGCACCGCCTGACCTGCTTGATCGCATAGAGCATAAAAAGCAGATTATTCTAAGATACGTAGATCAAAACGGGAAAAGAAGTGAGCCTTCAAATCCGAACGGTTCTATAAATGCAATAGCTGGACTGTGTAATGATAAAGGCAACATTCTTGGCATGATGCCGCACCCGGAAAGGGCTTCCGACGGGCTGATTGGAAGCGAAGATGGTAAACGGATCTTTCTCTCAATTAAAAAAGCGCTGGGATGATAGTTGATGATGCAAGCTTTCAATAAGCATGAGGTCAGCCTTTTTTCACAAAAGTGCAATAATGTCCATATTAAATGTGTTCCATCTTTACAGCTGTTCCGTAAGCAATAACTTCATTCATTGCCTGTCCCTGTCCTGCATCAAATTCACCCGAATCAAATCTCATCATAATGATCGCGTTAGCACCGATATTTTTTGCCTGTTCCGCCATTTTATTAATCGCTTCTTCTCTGGACTGGGTAACCATTTTTACATATCCTTCTTGAGAACCGCCAATAGTTGCCCTCAGATTACCTAAAAAATTACCGACAATACTGCGCGAACGAACACTAACACCAAATACCGTACCCAACACTTCTGTTACACGATAACCTGAAACAGATTCCGTTGTAGATATCAAGAAATCCGGCATTGCATTATCTCCTTTTTTAAATTTGTTTAATCAAATTATAATACTCAAAATCTATTTTGACAAATATCTACTAATGATTTCATATACTTTATATGCTGTAAAACTCACTTAATTATTTTCAGGGGCAGACATAATCTGGAATGAGATTGACTACTTAAAAAGACAAAAAAACAATATTTATTTCTTTGCACGGTCCGGGTGTGTTTCCTTTATAAGAATTGTAAGTATAAGGGCTGCCACGAAGAGTACCAGGAGTAACCATATAGAGTTGTGGAAGCTGTTTGTGATATCCTTGATGCCCTCCATAAGATATATTACAGCCACAGCACCGACAGAACCTATAAGCATAAGAAGACCCGTTGCAGTGCCTGTGAGCCTTTCACCCACGATCTCTGTAGTCATCTGCAGTATGAGCGGCAGAAGAGATATCACAAAGAAACCAATCACAGCGCCGAGAACTATCGTTACGGCTATACTGCGGGTATTAAGAAACGGATACATTACTACTCCTCCGACAAGTGTTGCGATTATAAGAAATGGCTTTCTCCTCTTGAAACTGTCTGAAAGCAGAGGGATTATAACAGCGCCCAGTATACCGCCTCCTATAATAACAGCACCTATTGTTCCTGTTTGAACTGTAGTGAAACCATTTATTGAAAGAAGCTCATTCATCCATGTCATAAGTCCATTGAAGAATCCGATACCTATAAACATTATTGCTATAAGCATAAGCATGTCTTTTATGTTTAATATACTTTTATACGCATTCTTACCAGTGTATTCCTTTTCTTCTTCCTTTAAAGCAGGAATAAGTGAGGGGTTGTCCTTACCAAGCAGGAGAAATAGAATACTCCCGGGTAATGTTATTCCTGCATAAATGTACAGTACATTTTCGAGTCCTTCACTGTTTACAAGTATAGGGGTTATGAGCATGGCCGCTATCATACCAATAAACATTGCCGTGGACCCGAGCCCGTTTGCCATAACGCCCTTATTCCTGCCAAACCAAGTGGATGCAAATTTCGATACGCTGTTCAAAATAAAGGGCTGTGATACTGCTATGCCGAATTGTCCGGCAAACAACCACAAGTATGAGTTGTACTTTAACCTTAGCAATACGGATATACCCATTATAATGACTCCGATTGAAACGGTGAATTTAAAGCCCTTTGCATCAAGCAGGGAGCCGACAGGCGCTGATAGTATTATGTTTAGTATTGGAAAGATGGATGTAAGCAGACCAACCTCAAATACTTTTATATCTAACTGTTGTCTGACAACTGTTTCTATAGATGCAAAGTTAAGCCACAAAAACTGGTTTAATGCAATAGCATACATAAACACAATTAATACTACCCATCGATATGCACTATATTTTGTCCGCATCTTTTCCATAACAACCATTTACCAATAGGTTAGAGGTAAACATATTCTATCGGCCGTTGTTTCGTCAAGCCCAATAATACAATAAGAAAGTTTGCCGTATTTCTCCAATGGGTTTTGGGGTTAATATATTGAATTTATACATACACTTGTCTTTTTATACAACGGATTATACATTATTCTATACGCCGTCCAATGGTTTTGTATAGAAGGGTGTTAAAAAGGAGGTTATATGAAGCAAAAGGTTTTAGTGATAGTTTCAACGGAAAATAGAGAAAAGGCACTTGGTGCACTGGTATTCGTACAGAACAGCTTGAAAAACGGGAGGTTTGAAGATCTCAAGCTTATACTGTTTGGACCAAGTGAAAAATTGGCTTCAGCAGATCAGGCTTTGCAGTCCATCATAGCCGATATCGTTTCCATGAAGGGTAATCCCATTGCCTGCAAAGCAATATCAGACATGCACAATATCGGTAAAGAATTAACATCTCTCGGCTTCAAGCTGGAATACGTTGGTGATCCCATTGGTCAGTTTATCAATGACGGTTACCTGCCGATGGTGTTTTAAAGAAGGACACTCAGGGTTTTATACTCCTGTACAGTTCCTTTGTTTTGTCCGACGGCTCTATGCCCAGTGTCCGGGATAATATCACCTCACAGTGCTTGTACAGGGCAGCAGCTTCGGCAGTGCGTCCGTGCGATTGATACAACAGCATCAGCCGCTGATAAAAAAGCTCTGCCTGGTTGTCAATCTCCAGTCCCTTCTTGTATATCCGTACTGCCTGTACCGTATCCCCGCTCTTTTCATAGTAACCGCCAAGCATTTCAATAACGTGCGTAAACCGGTCATGCAGACTATCCCGAAAACTTATAGCCCATGATGGCAAACTCCCCTGCGCAAAAAAATCTCCCTTGTATAGATTTAAGATACGCCTTCCAAGATCTTTGACTTGATCATCTTCTTCATCTTGTCTATTGACCTGTTTTTTACCGTCATTCCGCACTTGATGCGCAATCCAGTTCTTTTTCTCTAAAAGACCCTCCATGCTGTCGAACAAGGCCCCGAATGCCTGTACATCTACCCAGCATGTCTTCGGATTCAGCATAAGCCTGCCCCCTTCCGCTATCACAGCATCATTGGAAACGAGCAACTTTCTTAACCGGTGGATGGTTGTATCCAGCGTCTGGTGTGCATAATCGCCCTGGGCATCAGGCCATAGCATGCCGCTTATATGATCCAGTTCTACTGCTTTATCGTGATTGACGATAAGAAACTGCAGCAGCTCAACAGGTTTAAGCTGAGCTTTTTTGGACAGTTCGACCGGTGCGTCCTCGTGCAGGATCTTAAAACTGCCGAGCGTATAAATCTTGAATGCCCACGGCCAGTTCTCGCATGCATACGGAGGTGTGTCGGGAAAAAGTTCAAGCTTGTGTATTAAATGCCGCACATAATGAACCTCTATATTGTTCTCCAACGCCTTAAGACTCAAATATGCCATCTTTTGTCCCCAGGCAAAGTACACATTAACCATGCCGTATTTCTTACCCAGGGCCATACATTTCTTCAGTATCCTGAGACCTTTGTTTTCTGTCTCTCTTGTATTCGAATGCTTTTCACTTAATAGCCAGTAAGCCTGTATATAATAAGACGTAAACTCCAATAATTTACTTTTCATACCTTTGGCAATTCTGAATCCATATATGTAATGTTTTTCAGCTTCTTTATAACTACCTTGATCGTAGAATACCTGTGCCAATGCAAGCCTGCATAAGCCTTGTGAAAAAGGAATATGCGCCTTTATAGATAAGACAAGACTCCTCTCAATCTTTTCAATGGCAAGCGATGCATTCCCATGTAGGTGATCCAACCATCCAGACAAAGTATCATACTGGATTACGTGCAAGGCATTTGACCGGTTTACCATTGGTGCCATCTTATTCAAATATTCTTCAGCCCTATTGACATCCCCTATCCCAATAAACAAGTAAACAGCTTGCACAATAATCATGTGATCAAGAAAATGTACTCCACTTTTATTCGCTATATCAAGCCCTTCTGATACAAGATTAAGGCACTCCTGTTGAGAGGCAATTCCCCTTGCACCAGCGGCAGTATACAGCTTTTGCATTAATTGAGTTTTTATTGGCGATGATTTCGATATTTTCTTCATTAATTCAATAACAATACCACGTTTTGAAATATTCCCTGTCCATCCATAATAGTTTGCTATGGAAAATAAATAATATATACGTTGATCAAAATCCTTCATATGTTTTAATATTTCTAAAGTTCGATCCACCCACAATTCAATCTTTGGATGAGCAGGATCATAATGTGTTAAGGCAAAAACCAATAAGCTTAATACCCTTGCTTCAAGCTCTCTGGATGGAAATCTTGGATACCTGTCAAGTCATGTAAAAATCTAACCGAAATAGGTATCATCTTGTCATCCAGAAATCTAATCATGGGGTTGGGTAATAAGCTCTCCTTTCTTGTTCTTGATATATACTTTCATACCAAAGATTTCA
>JAMCPX010000026.1 GCA_023382265.1 Deltaproteobacteria bacterium
TTTAAACCATGTGATCTGCCTTTCAAACTGTCTTTCCTGTAGAACTCTTAAAAGTTTTGCCTGAGTGGATGGTGTCAATTCTCCGATTTCATCAAGGAATATGGTTCCCTCGTTAGCAAATTCAAATCTTCCTTTTTTCAGCTCGTTTGCACCGGTAAAAGCGCCCCTCTCATAGCCAAACAGCTCGCTCTCTAACAATGTTTCCGGCAATGCTGCACAGTTAATTTTTACAAATGGTTTGGATGCTCTCGGGCTATGGAAATGTATCGCTTTTGCAACAAGCTCTTTACCCGTGCCGCTCTCCCCTCTTATAAGAATGGTAGCAGAGCCGACGCTCACTTTATCTATAATCTCGAATACCTCCTCTATGCGCGGACTTATACCTATTATATTTCCCGGGCGGTATTTTGATTTAAGTTCATTAAGCAACTCCATCTTCTCATGTTCCATTTCCTGACGCTGTTTCTCTATGGTTTGATTTAACTTTATAGCCAATCCTATAAGCGTTGCAATCATGGAAAGTAAATTAACATCTTCTTCAAAAGAAGTATTATCCGTAAATTGCCTTTCTGCACCAAGAACTGCAACTACCTTTTTATCTACATTAACCGGTACTGCAACAAATGAGTTCATGCCCCGCTTAAGCTCTTTACCCATTTTATTTATGAACATTGGTTCATCTTTTATATCAGGAATGACAATCGGCGTACCGCTCTTACCCACTTTACCTATTATACCCTCACCTACCTTATATCTTGCTTTCTCTTTTTCCTCGTATGACACACCATAAGAGTACTCAACCACAAACTCCTTCGTTTGCTGTTCATAGACGGCAAGCATTATCTTATTCATTTCAAGATACGATACGATTAATTTTAAAGTAGAACTAATGGATTTGTTTAAATCAATAGTGAATGCGAGCTGTTTACTTACTTCATAAAGTAAAGTAAGCTCTTTATTCTTCCTGTTAAGCCTTTCTATTGTACCTTTATGTGTCTTTGGCATATACAAACCTGTCTATCAAGCCGTCCAACCTTTGCCGATCAGTTCTTACATCTATCCATATAGCATCTTTCACGGCTTTAAACCATGTGATCTGCCTTTTTACATAAGCCTTTGTATGCTGCTTTATTAAATTTATTGCAGTATCTTTATCAAATATACCCTCAAGGTATGCTATCATTTCCTTATACCCCACTGTCTTCATTGACGGCAAATCTGCTCCATAACCATTATCTGTCAGCCACCCGGCTTCGTCTATAAGACCTCTGTTGATCATGCCATCAACCCTGTTTTCAATGGCAGAGATGTGAGCTAGTTTATCAGCATAATAAAGTACGATATACAGATAATCGTACCTTTTATCAGAAAAGCCATGCTCTTTGAGATACGTATGCATTGTTATACCAGTAGCATCAAAGATCTCAAGCGCCCTTATTATTCTATACGAGTCATTAGGCTTTATGTGTACCGAATCTTCCGGATCTACCGCCTTTAACCTGTTATAGAGAAACTTGTTACCGTAGAGCCTTTGCTCCTCTTTTAATCCATTTCGAATTTCAGGGCTGATGTAAGGCACTCCTGCAATGCCGTAAACCAATGCTTTTATGTACAGTCCTGTTCCTCCGACTATGAACGGGATAAAGCCATTATTTGAAATTGATTTTATATGTTCGTCTGCCATTTCAATATATTTAGCAACACTGAAATATTCAGACGGTGTTATAATATCTATCATATAATGTTGTATCATAGCCAATTGCTCTTTATAGGGTTTCGCGGTTCCTATATCCATATATCGATACACCTGCCTTGAATCACAATTGACGATTCTCCCATTATATTTTAAAGCAAGTTCTATGCCTATCTCGGTTTTACCCGTAGCTGTTGGCCCTGTAATAATAATGATTTTTTGCTTCTTATTCATACGGTTATACTCCCTGTGTAACTCTCCAAACTTAGCCTTCTTCCATAGATGCCCTATTACATTCTTATTATATACAAAGTCAACAGGGTGCCCGAGAATTTAAAAATTCCTGTTTTGTTATATTTAACTCATTCCAATGTCCAATGAATTTAATATATTACAAACTGGAGATTTCCAGGTTATCATATATAAATGATATTCCGTGACAGTCTTGAACCGTATAGCCTTACGAAATATAAAAGTCCATAGACTGATTTTATTATTTACTGTATAAGAATAATTATGAAACGGACAATTATTAGAGTAGCCATAGTGGCATTGTTTTTATTTATAATGCCAATTTTAAGCCTGCCGCTTATCGGCAGATTACTTTACATTTCCAGTACACCGCATAAAGCAGACACAATTATTGTTTTAAGCGGTGATTCGGAGCCATATTATCCGAGAACAGAAGAAGCTATAAAACTATTCAAACAGGGCTACGCCCCCTATATAATCTTTACAGGATATGGGTTTGGCGGAGACAGCGCAGAGTTCTTATCAAAGATAGCATTGCATTTTAAGATACCGAAAAATGCAATTCTCATAGAGCCTCATGCACAAAACACTTATGAAAATTTTTTATTTTCAAAACCCATTATTTTAAAACATGGATTTCAATCAATACTGATTGTTACATCACCGTATCATCAGTTAAGAGCTTACCTTGTTGCAAAAAAAATATTTAAAGGAACAGGCATTAAGATCTATAACTGCGCCTCAAGCAAGCCGGAATCAATTCATTACGCTGTATATGAAAGAATAAGAGAGGGCAGATTCGAATTGATGGAGTGTATAAAGATATTGGGCTATTACATGCTTGGACGGATATAATGTGCGGTATCGCAGGCATAATATTATTTGACAATAAAAAGGTAAACAAGGAGGAACTGATTGAGGCAACCGATGTACTCAAGCACAGGGGGCCTGATGCAGGGGATGTATATATTGATAATGAATCAATACCCAGGGTTGGTCTTGGGCATAGAAGATTGGCTATCATAGATTTATCCGCATCGGCGAATCAGCCAATGACAAATGAGAATAAAGATGTATGGATTGTATTTAATGGAGAGATATACAATTTTCAGAATCTAAGGGCGCAATTAGGTCATAGGCATAGCTTCGTTTCAAACAGCGATACGGAGGTGATTGTCCACCTTTATGAACAGTATGGTGAAGATGCCATTTCAATGCTTGATGGCATGTTTGCTTTTGCTATATACGATAAAAAAGCCCATAAGATTATTATTGCAAGGGACAGGACAGGCAAAAAGCCTGTTTATTATTATAAAGATTCGCACAAATTGATCTTTGGCTCTGAGATCAAGGCGGTATTAAAGTTTCTTGAAAGGCATGAGATAATTATGAATGAGCATGCGATTCCATCGTATCTCGTTTATGGCTACACAATGCCTGCACAAACCTTTTATAAGGGCATATACAGGCTTGATCCTGCACATTACATGGTAAACAAACAAAATGGAAGCCTTGTTATAAAAGAGTACTGGTCATTAAAATCCCGCATAAATGATGTCTCATCTAATCCCGTACATACATCAAAAGACGATCCCATGCTGAGATTGAAATTGGCGGATGCTGTTAAGAAAAGACTTATATCTGACGTGCCTCTCGGCGCATTTTTAAGCGGTGGTGTGGATTCAAGTATTGTAACAGGCATAATGAGTAAGTTTATGAACGAGCCTGTCAAGACATTTTCAATCGGATTTTCAGAGGACCCAGACTACGATGAAACGGCGTATGCTTATATTGTTGCAAAGAGGTTTTTGACAGATCATCATTCATTTGTTGTAACACCATCAGCGATCGATCTCATAGACAAACTTCTGTACCATTATGACGAACCTTTTGGAGATGCTTCTGCAATCCCGACATACATCGTTTCTCAGCTTACAAGGCGGTATGTTACTGTAGCTTTGAATGGGGACGGCGGTGATGAGATGTTTGCGGGCTATCAGAGGTTTATAGCGGGTTCAATGTCAGAGTCAATGCCCGGACTGCTCCGCGGCATGTTTTATGATTTTTCATTTTTAATACCTGCACAAAAAAGAGAAAGGGCAATACCTTCCCGCATAAAAAAATTCCTTAAAGAGCTCAAATACCCGTTCATACAACGCTATCTTGATTGGATCTCATACATAAGATTGGATGCAATAAATACCTTTGTTAAACCGGAACTGCTGTACAGGGATTATAAAGAGGAAATACTCTCATACTTTGGCAGCCATATTAAGGGTATTGAGCATGCAAGCCCGTTAACGCAGCTTTTGTACATAAATTTTAAAACATACCTGCCCGATGATCTGCTTATAAAAATGGATCGTATGGCAATGGCAAACAGCCTTGAAAGCAGATCACCCTTTCTTGATACAGGTTTGATCGAATATGCATTCACACTGCCCGATAAACTTAAATTAAACTTTATAAAGACGAAATATGTACTTAAGCACACATTTAAAGATATACTGCCGCGGCAAATACAACACAGGAGAAAGATGGGATTTGGTGTCCCCCTCGGTGCTTGGTTCAGAGGCAGTTTAAAAGATTATACCGCTGAATATCTTAATTCAAACACATCCGAGATATATAATTATCTAAACAGGGAAGCTGTAAATCGTTTATATGAAGAACACCAAAAAGGTATGGCTGATCATGGTTTAAAACTATGGTTGATCCTTACACTTGAATTATGGTTAAGAACATTAAAAAAAGGGAGTGAAATATGATCAAACAATTGGATCTTTCAAAACATTATGCTTTGCTTAATGACAGGATCATGCAAAGGCTGAGGCAGGTTTTTGAAACACAGCAGTTTGTACTCGGCAATTATGTAAACGAATTCGAAAAGGCATCCGAGTCTTATCTGGGTGTGAAACACGCAATAGGTGTTGCGTCGGGTTCCGATGCTATCTATCTTGCGCTTATGGCCATTGGTATCGGTAAGGGAGACAGTGTCATAACAACCCCGTTCACATTCTTTGCGACCGCATCCCAGATAGTCAGGCTGAATGCGGTTCCTGTTTTTGTGGATATAGACCCCGTAACATTCAACATCTCAATAGATGCTGTAGAAGCGGCATTAAAAAAGCATAAAAACGTAAAAGCCATATTACCCGTTCATCTCTACGGCAGATCCGCCGATATGCAGGGAATTATGAAGCTTGCAAAGAAATACAGGGTATGCGTTATTGAAGATGCCGCACAGGCTTTTGGTGCAAGGGTATCTTATGACAACGGGTATAGAAAAGCAGGGGCCATTGGCGATATCGGATGTTTCTCATTCTATCCGACCAAAAATCTCGGTGGTGCAGGTGATGGAGGCATGGTTGTAACAAACAATGATAAGTCGGCAGATCTGTTAAAAATGCTAAGGGTTCATGGTTCTGCTCAGAGGTACGTTCACAAATATTTCGGCATAAACAGCAGACTCGATGCCATTCAGGCGGTTGTGCTTTCTATAAAAATCGAGTTTATCGAGCAATGGAATCACGCGAGAATTGAGATTGCAAAACATTATAATGAGAAGTTTATATCAGAAGGATGCGGTGAAGCAGTTGGGCTGCCGGAAATGTCCGATGATCATACACACGTGTTCCATCAGTATACGATAAGGATAAAAGACCGAGATAAGGTAAGGGAAGAGCTGCTGAAAATGGGAATTGGAACAGAGGTTTATTACCCCATACCTCTTCATCAGCAGCCCGCATTTAAGTATCTTGGATATAAAAAGGGCAGTTTTAAGGAGGCAGAGCTTGCGGCGAAAGAGGTGTTAAGCCTTCCGCTGTATCCCGAATTAACCGAGGAGGATCAGCTGGAGGTTGTTAGAAAGATAAAAAGTATTTTATGCTGATTATCCAAAAAATGTCATAACTATGGAGAGGTTTTTATTGTATTAGAGCCCCATTACCTTTAGCACTTCTTCGATTGAAGGCTGAACTACAATAGGTTCATGGAATGCTTTTAAAGCGGTGTTGGGATCCTTTAGCCCATGTCCGGTAAGTGTACATACAATAAATGCATCGGGCTTAAAATAACCGCGAAGATTCATTTTTATTAATCCGGCAATAGAGGCTGCTGATGCCGGTTCACAAAACACACCCTCCATACTTGCTATAAGCTTGTACGCCTCAAGTATCTCCTTATCGGATACCATATCTATTATACCGCCCGACTCATCTCTTGCTTGTTCAGCTTTTTTCCAGCTTGCCGGATTACCTATTCTTATTGCTGTTGCAATGGTCTCTGGATTTTTTATTGGATAGCCTCTTACTATCGGTGCAGCGCCGTCCGCCTGAAAGCCGACCATTATCGGTGTTTTATCTATGTAATCTTGAAGTCTGTATTCTTTATAACCCATCCAGTATGCAGTAATATTACCCGCATTCCCTACCGGCAGGATATGGTAATCGGGTACCTTTGATAACTGTTCGCACACCTCGAATGCGGCTGTTTTTTGTCCTTCTAACCTGTAAGGGTTAAGCGAGTTTACAAGTGTTACCGGGTATTTATCCGAGATCTCTTTTACTATTTTAAGGGCATCATCAAAATTGCCCTTTATCTGTATGACTTTGGCACCATGAACAATAGCCTGGGATAGTTTACCAAGTGCTATTTTGCCTTCCGGTATAATGACATAAGCCTTCATGCCTGCCGATGCTGCATAAGCTGCTGCTGATGCAGATGTATTACCCGTTGACGCGCATATAACAGCACGTGAGTTTTGTTTTTTTGCCATTGATACGGCTAATGTCATGCCCCTGTCTTTGAATGAGCCTGTGGGATTTAAACCTTCATACTTAAGATATATATGAAGGGATGGATTAATAAAAGAGCTCAGGTTTTTTGCCTCAACAAGAGGTGTATTCCCCTCGTTTATCGTTACTATATTTTCTTCTTCTATCTCAGGCAGAAACTGTCTGTATTTTCTTATTACGCCTCTATAAATGCTCATATCATATAACCTCTTCCTCTATCCTATAATTATGTATTTCATTTTACAACCTTCAATTTGTCTATGAATCTCAAATAATATCTTGTTTTTATGTAACCGATGTCAATGGTTTTAAGACTTTTTTATTTGAAGAAACACCATTTTCCATACTTTATAATACCCTTTTTATCCCCCTTACAGCCTGCTGTATACGTTCTTCGTTCTCAATAAGTGAAAATCTGACATATCCTTCTCCATAATCTCCGAACCCTATACCCGGGGAGGCTGCAACTTTTCCTTCGGTCAAAAGTAATTTAGAGAACTCGAGTGAACCTAACGACCTGTGTTGTTCAGGGATTTGAGCCCACACAAACATTGTAGCCTTTGGTTTCTCAACATGCCATCCTATTCTCTCCAGCCCGCTTATAAGAGTATCTCTACGGATTTTATAGGTATTGGCAATTTCTTTAACAGGCTCATAAGGCCCGTTTAATGCTGCGATTGCAGCTATTTGAATGGGCTGAAACATTCCATAATCAAGATAGCTCTTTATCCTGGATAAAGCATATATCATCTTCTGATTACCTACTGCAAAACCAACCCTCCAGCCCGGCATGTTATAACTTTTTGATAATGAAAAAAATTCAACTGCTATGTCTTTTGCACCTGCTATCTCAAGTATGCTTGGTGCCTTATAACCATCAAAAACAAGATCAGCGTAAGCCAGATCATGAATCACATAAAACTTATTTTCTTTTGCAAAAGAAATAACCTTTGCAAAAAACGCAAGATCTACAACTGCAGTGGTAGGGTTGTTAGGGAAAGATATGATAAGCAGCTTTGGCTTTGGCCAATTATTCTTTATCACTTTTTCAAGCTCATCAAAGAATGTCTGATCTGAAGAAAGAGGAATCGACCTGACGTCCCCTCCTGCGATAATAACAGAGTATGGATGTATCGGGTATGCAGGCCCTGGAACTATTGCGACATCACCTTTATCAATCATGGCGAGCATAAGATGGGCAATGCCTTCTTTCGCACCAAGTGTAACGATTGCCTCTGTTTCCGGATCGAAGTTTAGATTATAATTGCGTTTGTACCAGTCGCATATAGCGAGTCTAAGCTTAGCAATGCCTCTTGAAACAGAATACCTGTGATTCTTTCCATTCTGTGCTGCTTCGATCAACTTGCTGACGATGTACTTTGGCGTTGGTTGATCGGGATTACCCATACCAAGATCAATAATATCTTCTCCGGCATGTCTTGCCTTCATCTTTAACTCGTTAACTATATTAAACACATAGTACGGCAGCCTTGTTATTCTTGGAAAATCGTCAGTATCTATTTCCATTCAAAATCCTCCATAATTTATTTAACCAAAAATATAATCGGAATACAATAATTTTTGAAGGTTAAAGGTTAGATGACTATGAAGGTTTTCTCTACGTCCTCATTCCGGTTTATGAACGGATAAAAGGTGCCTTCAGGAACAGGGTGTTTGTCTATGCCTTTTCAACTTCTGTTCTGTTTATTGTATTTGCATCATTGAACTCCATTTAATCCTATTTGTTGTTTCAACCATTCTATTGCTCCGGGGGCTTTTTTCATTCTGATAGAAATCCATTTGAATAACAGTACGCCTCATCTCCACCATTATTCAAACTTCCTCATTGTATTATTTGGGTTCATTGTTTTACAGTAATACAGCCGGTGACGGGAAAGATTTTAACATTCCTTGACAGTTGAATATTTCTTATAATAATAATCTTAATAAAGGAGGAAGGCTATGAAAAATTTAAAAAAAGTTATGTTTCTCGCAGTAGCGTTTTCATCTTTGATAGGTCTCTTGTTTATCGCAAAACCGTCTTTTGCAGATCTTAAGGCGTCCAATTTTGAATTCGGTGGTTACTACAGGGTAAGGCAGATTTATTATCATAATATAGCGACTCGGAACTCTGAGAATACCTCATATTTTATCCAGCGATTTCGTCTTGATCCAATACTAAATGTGAATGAAGATATAAGCATACATGCGCAGATAGACATGCTTGATAATGTATTATGGGGAGATAATACTCAGGTGGATCTTGGTAATTCAGTGTACAGCGGTAATCCAAGCAACACCTCTGCTTATTATTACCCTTCGGTTACAACACCCGATGGTACAGCACTTCTGAATATTAATCTTACAAGGGCATGGCTTGAGTATCATTCACCGATTGGTAATTTCTCGATCGGCCGTATGCCATTAGGATTTGGACTCGGGGTAAATTACAATGATGGTGATGGTTTTAAAAATGAATGGGGTGATGCATACTACGGCAACACAGCGGACCAAATACAGTTTGCAACAATGCCAATGGGTAAAGATGGACCGCTCGTAACAGTACTTGATTATGCAAAGATGAAATCGGGCAATATAAACAATCCTTATGACGATGAGGATTGGTACATGTTTATTCCCGGTTATAAGACAAAAAACTATACGGTGTTTTTACTGCTGCTCAATATAGAACAGAATCTTTATAAGAAGAATATAAACTATGCAGAACTGTATGCTGATCTAAAGCCTACAGAGCATTTAAAGTTACTCGCGGATTATTTCTATATGAGTGGATCTCTCATGCCGTTTACAGCAGGCAGCACTGGAGCATCAGCTTTACAACAGCAATTAGGGACTTCCACATTAACCGTAAAGGATGCACAGGGCGGAGTATTGAGAGGCATATACACGCAAAACCCGCTTGATTATATTTTGGAAATCGGTTTCTCTCCTGCAAATGGAACAAAACCAGATTATATAGAGACGTACCCGTTCAGCAATGATTACAACTCAAGCTTAATCCTGTTCAACAACACAGGACTTGCGGGCCCGAACTCATTTCCAAATCCAACGATCTCAACACTTAGTGCGGTGGGTGGTCTAAACAACCCTCAAACTTCTATTCCACCACAATCAGTTTTGAAGGATGATTTTACATATTTTGCGCCTATGGTAAAATTTGTACCTGCTGATTTCTTTAATGCAAAGCTTCAGCTCATGTATGCTGAAACAAACGATTTTACAAACTACTCTCCAGCAGGTTTAGCTTGGTTGGCAACCAACAGGCAAGGTCCACCTCCAGCAGTTAAGCTTGCAAGGGACCTCGGGTATGAGGCAGACCTTGGTGTGGATTTCACATTATCACAAAAGTTTATTTTCGGCTTCGAGACAGGCTATTTGATTCCAGGTCATGTATTTGACTATACAAACAGTGCAGGACAGACCAAGAGTGCGGACGGCGTATTCGCGTTTGAAACAAGATTTACAGTATTGCTCTAAACGGATTATAACAAATAGCTATTTAAAAGGCATCCTGCTTAAAGCAGGATGCCTTTTTTTAGGTTTAATCATCAGGCGATATAGCCCGCATCATGCAATAAGAAAGTTTGTCCGCTTATACGAGATTCATACTTTAAAATGATCATTGATTATGTGGAGACGACACAGGATTAGCAGGTACACTATTGGGAGCTACAAAATATTTGAACCCGGGCCTAACCTCCGGATGACAGATTTCGCCCCCAAGGTTTCCTGTCCATGCTATAAAACCTATAGCAATAACTGATAGGATGATAAGGCTGTTAAATAGCCATGGTAAAAGCCTTTTTTTTCTGCGCATAAATTCCAATTCAACAATGGATGCGGCACCGATCACTTCAATGGTTATGAGTGAACCAGTTGCCGCATCACAATGCGGATCAATATACTTGTTATCCACGTTGGAAAGGTGTAAAGGCTTTATACTATCTTCCGCCATCTGTCCTGCTACGTATGTAGGAATTGTCATCAAGGCAATTAGTACAAAGAACCCGAGACTAACCTTTTTAACATCATTATTTTTCATCAATAACCCTGCCGAGAACAGTAAAAACCCAAAAAATACGCCTGCAATAGGAAAATGGATCAACATCAAATGCAGGTGCATCCAGTTTATGTGTGGCATTTTTTCTCCTTTTTAAAAGAAATTATTTGATCATATTTTCTGAGGGAATATAATCTTAAAATAATGTTTTATCAAGAATAAAGATTTGTTGTGTGATAGCCTGATGTAAACTTATTACGGGTGGTCTAATTTTATAACTGGGGGGTAAACCGGATTTATAGATTAATATGGATGACCTTTGCGGGAGGCATTCCGTTGAAATTTGTTGAAGAGGCTGTTGTATAAGCGCCCATGTTTTCCGTATAAACGAGATCTCCGTCGTTTAAACTGGGCAGGAAAATCTTTCCTGTATTGTGAATGTATTCATTCTCCGAGAGGGTATCCAATCCGTCACACGTCGGACCAAACAACCTGCATTCTTTGGGTTCACCGTCTTTAACCGCTCTTACCGTTATTGGAATATGATCATAAATTAATGCGGAAAAGGTATGATACACCCCATCATCTATATAATACGAAAAAGGATTTGTTGAGTGTTTCGCCAGTACGACACCCGCAACCTCTGTTCCCGCATTTGCAACTAAAAATCTTCCAGGTTCTGCGAGCAGTAATACTTTATCTTTTGAAAACAATCTATCAATCTCTTTATTTATTATATTGGCCAGTCCTTCAAAAGACTGCTCATCCCCGTTGTATTTTACCGGGAAACCTCCTCCAATATCCACAATCTTTATAGGATATCCCTTTGTTACGGTCTCTCCAATCGCATAACCTTTTGATTCCGCTTCCTTGAAGATTTCAGAAATAGTTCTTAACGCCCTTACAAAATTCTTTGGCTGATTGCACTGGCTCCCTGCATGAAAACTTATTCCCTCAACGGTCATGCCGTCTTCTATTGTCTTTTTTATCAAGTCTATGGCTTGTTCCGGTTCAATTCCGAATTTATTGGAGAATTTTACGACAGAACCTTCGTCCGATATTTTTATCCTCAATAATAGCCCGGCATCCGGAGAGTGTATTTTTATCTTTTTCATTTCTTCGATACTGTCATAGGTTAAGAGCGGTTTGTATAAATTTAAAACGTGCAGTGAATCCTGGTTTTTTACGGGATTTGCATAGATGATATTGTTCCAGATAAAATTCTGCAGCTCTCTCGGCTCAAGATGTTTTACCAGATCAAAAATCAAGTTAAATTCATTGAGAGAAGCAACATCAAAGCTTGAACCGAGTTTCAATAATGTTTTTATTATTTCAGGGTCGGAGTTTGCCTTTATTGCATAATAAATCTGGACCCTGGGGAGTCTTTCCCTGAATTCCAGATAGTTTTTTCTTATCTGCTCGTGATCTATTATCAGGAGTGGAGTCCCGTTCTCCTGAGCCAACTTTTTAATAGTTTTTCTATCCATGTTTCAAGGCAGAGTTCTAAAGCATTCGAATTGCCACGGATCTCCGTCTACACTATGACTCTGGTTTTCTTTAAAGAAGATAGTCCTGCTTTTCAGAGGATTCCAGTCATATGGCATTGAGTGCAGTTCGCCGAGATAAGGCTTTGCTATGGTTAAGATATAATCATGAGGAATATCATCCGGAATAAGAATTCCCCTCCTGGGATTTTCGATCATGTACCTTACCGCTGAAACAACCCCGGCTGCCACCTGAAGAGTTGTTGCGTTCTGTCCCGGTGCGAGTCTTCTTGTTTCTCCAATGCTTAAGATTGAACCTGTCCACCATGAATTGTAGAGATGACCCATTAACAATGCCCCCAGGATATCCTTACCTGAGATAATCTCATCGGTCATTATTCTCAATTTTGGCTGTAATTCATAATTCCTTGCCCTTAATTCAGCAAGTGACACTATTGCCTCATGGCAGGGCATATAGGCATAATGTACTGTCGGTCTGTAGATTGGATTACCCTCTTTATCACGGACGGTCAGCCTGTCTGAAATTCCAAATGCCTCTCCATGTCTTATTATCATACCTTCAATCGGTCCAACTTCAGGCACAAACGATTTAATACTCGTGTTCATTCCCATCTGAGCCACGAATATCTGGTTTTTTGGACCATACGGCGCTTCAAATGCAAGCGGCGGAAGCTTTTTTTCATGAGTTCCCCAGCCCATTTCAGCCGGTGCTATACCTTCCTCTCTAAAACCCTCTATACTCCAGGTATTCACAAATTCATCAACCTCTTTCGGCCTATTCGTTATTTGTGTGTCTCTTTCGCTGCAATGAATTACCTTGACTCCGAGTACCCGTGCTAAATTGGGGAAATCTTTCGCTTTTTTATAGCTTGATAATTCTTCAAGCAATACCCCTGAAAACTTTTTATCTTTCACAATCTCATCTGCGATATCGATTAATCCTTGTTTTGTAAAGTGAGAAATTAATCCCGGATTTGCTCCATGGTCCAGAATTGCCGTTGCGGAATCCCCGAATTCGTTTTTCAGCTCTTTTATCTTCATCTGCCTCCGGTAAAGGGTTTTTTCAAAAATATCCTGGTTTTTATAGGGGTCCCATAATTCAATAGAGGTATCTACGTACAGTGCATTATTATTATGACACCATGTTAATGTGTCTGCCGTTTCTATATTCCATGCCAGATCAACAATTAACCCGTTTTTACCTGCATAGGTATCCAAAACCGATGTCAGATTTTCAGGCGTTATTTTTTTATGCACAAATTTTATTCCTGTGTCTGTAAATGATTTCAACTTAGAAGATTTATCCGCAAAGTCAATAATGGTTATTTTTCCCCTCGGTACATCTATGTGGTCGAGAAGGATTGGAAGTGTGCATTGAGAAACAGCACCATACCCCATGATTAAAATGTTATTGCTGAAGTTTAATTTCATAAATTATTTATCTGCAATGAATATAAAAGTGTTTCTATTAAGTCAATGTTTTTTTTAATGATGTAGCTATATCGCAGGGATAATCTGGATCCAGTGCTTCTGCACGCTGCCAGTGGTTGTAAAATATAGCTCGTTTGAGGAGGTATCCGTATTATAAATGCCGTCACTGATCTGAACAGAAATACCTGTTTGATAAACCTCCGGAGGTATGTATATAACCGTTGGTGCAGTAATGCCATTTTCGTTAAATTCCAGTCTGAAATCTTCTGTAGCCGGACTGAAGTTTATTAGTGTAGGGATACCTGCTATTGCCATCGGGTAAGGTCTTATAAGAGCGTTTACATAAGGTTTTTGACTCATGTCGGGGTTAACAAGGCTGGCGCCTTCATTATTCCATGTATCCTTTACTGCATAGTCCCAGATTGTTCCTCCCATCAGATGTTTGTCCAGCATGTTATAGTAGCTCTGAATCACAATGTCTGTGGCTCCGCCGAACTCACCGAGTATGACAGGTGTGCCGAGCTGCTGTGCCTTTTGCTGAACAAGTGTTAAAGCCTGATCAATGCTGTTTGTAATCGCAGCCCCTGTTAAGGTTCCCGGAACATAGTAATGAGGTGCATAAACAATATTTGAATCGTATAGCTTCGGAAAGTTACTCTGCTGCCCAAGATCGCCGTAAAATACATAAGGCTCAAAAAAGATTATAGCGCCCGGGTCCACCGGTCTTATAGCGTCAATGACCTTCTGATAAAATGGAGCAAGATAATCCTGCTCAAAAGTTGAAACAGTAAAATATCCATTCCACGGCTCATTGAATATCTCATAGCCTACAACCATATTGTTGTTCTTGAATTTACTGGCAATCAATTTGAACGCATTGATAAAATGCGACTGCAAAGTAGTATCCGTCCAGAACCTGGTAAATGACTGCATAACGGGTGGTGACAGATAGTTCAAAAACCAGTTTTGCCCGCATGAAGGGTAAGGTACAGAAAGTTGAGAAGGGTCACCTGTTGCAGCCCATTGAGGTGCTCCGTCTCCGCAGAATCCCCTTGTAAAAAGGTCCTGGTGCATATCAATAAAGACATATATGCCCTTTGATGTAAGCCAGTTTACACGCTGGCTCATATCGTCAAGATATGCCGTATTGTAAACACCTTCTGTCGGTTCAAGTGCCTCCCACACTGTGACGTATCTTACGAAATTCATTCCCCAGTTTTTGATCTGTTGAGCACTTGTTTCTGATGTAAACGGTATGAACGGAGGTATCTTGCTGTCACCTCCTGCATTTATGCCTCTTAAGATAACAACCCTACCGTATTGATCCTTAAGCCATTGACCATCGGTATGCAGTGCTTTTGCAGCAGCAGATTTCCCGCTGCCGCTGCAGCCTGAGAATACGGCTGCAGAAAAGAGTGCAACGGTTATCACAACAAATCTGTTAAGCATATCTTTATCCATTGAATCCCTTTTACCACTGCTCTACCAGCCTGTCAATTCTATGCAGGAGTCCATACCGGCCTCAGCAGTACCTGTCCGCTCAATAAAGAACCCTAAATCAACCAAAGTACAAAATGCAGGGAAAAGGCAATTAAGCTCCCCAAAAGCAGGCGTCTGGTATATGTTATACCAGAGTATGTGGGCATACATTCTAAGGATTACCGCTATTGCAGGAATGACAACGTAAACCGCTTTACCCTGCGTAAACATCGAAGAAATCTTTTGATTATAAGTGGCAGAGATGTTCATATTGCCCGTATATTATTTTATTGTTAATTTTAACAACCAAAATCTTTCTTTTTATTTTATCATATCCTTCTTTATCCTGTCACCAAACATATTTATGTAATCCTCTACCGTGCCATTTCCTATATGATGCTCGGTCCCCGTTTCTTTTGGTCCTTTATATTCAGTATCCCATGATTCCTGAGCTATCTTGCTATATTCTCTTGCATATTTATCAAGACTGGGGCCAAGAGTCGTTACCGTCTCCCATCCTCCGCCCTGTGAAGGTACCGCACCTGAAGAGGCTACTACATCCCTGAGCACCTGCGGTCTATCAATAACCATGCATGGCATTAAGAGGTTTGTATACTCTTCCTGTCTCTTCCTTATTGTTGTAAACAGAGGCGAACGGAGTATATCGATTACTTTATTGTCTACAATACTGTCCGTATGATACTGGACAAAGACGCACGGATCTACATGACCGCTTGCTGTAACATGAAAATAACCCCTTCCTCCGGCAAGGCATGCATGGCCGTCTGAACCCGCAACCGTTCCGTCCATCCAGAAATCAATAATAGGCAGTTGTCTTGTTTTTCTCAACTCACGAATCCTTTTGCCGCGGTAGTATCTTTGCTGTGGTGTAGGCATTAAATCTATATCAGGGGATCTCCCAATAGGCATATAGTTAAAATACCAGCCTACGTAACATCCCTTTTTCTCAAAAAAGTCTACAAACTCATCACTTACAATGAGTTCGTTATTCTCTTTCGTTGCGGTGGCAGAAAAGCCATAAAGTCCGCCGAGCCCTCTTAATTCGTCCATAAGTGACATAACAGTATTAAATGCACCTTTGCCTCTCCTCGCGTCTGTCTGCTCTTCAAAACCCTCTACGGAAAAACAGGGGATTATATTCCCGAGTTTTACTATATCCTTTGCAAGATCATCCTTCTCTATATAAACACCGTTTGTGTAAACCTGAAAGATCATATCGTTGTGCTTCTCAAAGATCTTCATCATATCTTTTCGTATAAACGGCTCTCCACCGGTAATTACGGCAAAATACATACCGTACTCTTTACTCTCAGTCAGAACCCTATCTATCGTATTAAAATCAAGTACGTCATCCTGCGTATAGTTTGCTGAATAACAGCCATAGCATTTTAGATTGCATCTGAAAGTCGGGCTGATCACCGGAAGCGAAGGTGGTATAAATCCATACTCTTTTATGAATTTATCTATTTTTTCGGAGGCAAATAACATGGCATTCCCAAACAGGTTTTCTGTAAATCTTTTCTTGACAGTAGGTGCAAGGCGTTTATATTGCCGCTTAAAGTTAAGGAGCAGTAGATTTATAAAATCTCTTGCATCGGGATACTTAATTAGATCCACCTTTGATTTTACAATTGATAGGAACATCCTGTCCGGTATATGCGCGGCCACATTCGTTAATCCGTTTAAAAGACTTCTGTTCAGTTTCGTGTTCTTCATATAAACCTCCTGAAGTTAATTTTAATATTATACGGTTAGGCATTGATCAGATATAGCTTATACAATTTTTCGTCCTTTTTGGCTCCAGTCCGTTGAGCACAATCTATTCTGAATAAATATCATTATCAATATATATCTTTGTTATGTAATTGTCAAGAATAAGGGTTGGGGCCGCAATTGGTCAGGCGTATACACGGAGACAAAGAGTTTGAACCAGCTGGAAATAGCGGAACAAAACTTTTAGTTTGTCAAGAATCCATAAGCTTTCATCTCCGTGATTGAAGATTTAGAAAAATTCCCAGATGGCTAAGTGCAGGGGCTAAAAAAGCTTGTACGGTTACAGAGGCAGGAGTATTTAGAGCTCTTTCGTGAAAGTGCTTTTCGATACCAATATCATTGATAAACTTGATTATATGAGTCTTAATGGTGTATGAAGGTATAAAAAGGAGGTCTTTAAAGTGTTTAGTATCAATATAAGACTTAAAATAACTTTACTCATAGCAGGAATATTATTTATACTTGAAGCCACTCAATTAATCTTTAACTGGTACGGCTTAAAATCCGGTTTCTATGATAATATTACGAAACAGGCTGCAAGTGTTACAAGTATGGAGTCATCATATCTGTCCTATCAATTGGCAACTCAGTTCACATCCGGAACGGTTCCGCATATATCTGGAGAATCACTATCTGAGGTAAAAAAACTCGTACAGGGGCTACAGAGCGTTTATGTCCTTACGCAGAGCGGGGAGATAATAGGTTCATACAGTGAAAACGGACGGGCTGAAATAGTTCCACAGAATGTTTTGAACTATATACAAAAAAAACATGCAGCCAAAGGTACTATCAGTGGAATGAGACACAAGTATTTTATAAATTCCATTCCAACCAATCCAGTTAGTTATGTAGCAATTGTCTTGTCTTATTCAGATCTAAGCAATGTGTTATGGAAGGATTTTAGGCATAATGTCTGGATTTCCATCATCATCTATTTTATAGTTATCTTTATCACATACTTTTCTATATACATAATTACCAGACCTGCGCTAAAACTGCTCTCACACACAAGACAGGTTGGGAGTGGAGAATTGACGCACCTTGCGAGAATTTATTCGAATGACGAGTTTGGAATGCTAACAAAGGCTTTTAATGAAACAACTTCAAAATTAAAAGAAGTTATAATAAAAATAAAAGACGTAACAAAAGAGGTCATTGATATTTCCTCATCCCTTTCGGACACATACAATGGACTTGAAAAAAGTTATAATAAGGAGATATCGGGACTAAAACTTGCGTTTAATGCAATAAATTCCGTTATGACAGGCATAGACAATATAGCAAATACGATGGAAGGGATTGTCGGTCAATATTCTGATATTAATGCTGCATTAAACGAATTTATGAGTTCAATCGGAGAGGTTGATAATTCTACGGAAAAATTAACGGTATCTGTAGGCGACATATCCGTTTCTATTGAAGAAATAGCAAGCTCTATTAAAGAAGTATCAAATAACGCCGGTGAGCTGTCAAAATATATTGAAGAATCAACAGCATCTATGAATCAGATGCGGAGTGCGGTAAAAGATATAAGTGAATCTTCAATACACAGTGCAAACCTTTCGGAAACCGTTAAAAATGAAGCCATAGATGGTTTAAAATCAGCTGATGAAACATTGAAAGGTATAGGTAAGATAAAGCAGGCAACAGACGGCATCGTGGCATCCATCAATTCGCTTGTTCAGGGTTCTAATCAAATAATGGATGTACTCGATGGTATAAATCAAATCGCGGATAAAACAAATCTTCTTGCACTTAATGCAGCGATAATAGCAAATCAGGCAGGAGAACACGGTAAAGGTTTTGCCGTAGTAGCCCAGGAGATAAATGATCTTGCGGAAAGAACAAAACTTTCTACAACGGAAATAGACAGGATAATAAAATCCATAAATGTAGAAATGCAAAAGGCTAAAATTGCCGCTGATACAGATATCAAATCAGTGGATGACGGAATCAATCTGACAAAAACGACACATAGTAAATTAACCATAATAAAACAAAGCTCACAGGATGCAGGAGCAATGGCTTTATCAATAGCAAGGATGGTAAAAGAACAATCGATTGGTATAAACACTATTGCAGAAGCGCAGGAGATGATCTCAAAGGTTTCAAAACAAATACTCTCTGCAATGAATGATCAGGTAAGCGGCACAACTCAGATCAATCAAACGATAGAGGGTATAAAACAACTGACAAATAAACTACATATAGCGACTTCTGAGCAAACAAGAACCATTCAGCAGATAACAAAAAATGCGGATACCACAATGCATTCTATTACAAGCGTTAATCAAACACTTGGTATGCAGAAGCAGGAAAACAAAACAGCAGTGGACACAATCGAGAATAGTCTTAAGATTATAGAAGAAAATATCTCTATGTTGAATCACACAAAATCTCTCCTTATAAATCTAAGAGAAAGGCTTTCATACCTAAGTGAAGGGGTTGATTGGTTCAGGCTTGATAAGACAAATTAAACATATTGACTTTTACATTTTGTGTGATATAATATAAAAATAAATCACTAAAAAAAGGAGGAAAATGTAATGAAAAAGTTATTTATTATCTTAAGTGTTTTGTTTATGGGAGGAATGCTTTTCGGCTGCGGCACAACCAATCAGGCCAGTACCCCTACCACAGCTGTTCAGCAGTATAACATTACCGGGACACTTCAGGGAACGATCATGGATGCTCTTACCGGTGCAGCCATAGGAGGCGGGAATCTTCAGTTATTTTTAATTCAAGGTACATCAACCCGCACACCGAACAAGCTGATCACGGATACTAATAATCCACTCGCTGGTGAATATGCTTTTAGCAATATTCCGGTTGATATAGTTAATGGAGATACTGTTTATCAACTTGTTGTTATCAAGCCTGGATATCAGGAGTTTGATGCTGATGTGGAATTGAGCGCCAATTCAGCCGTAGTCCCTATTGTTGATAGTGTAATTAACGAAATAGGAAATATCTATCTCTTCCCTCTCGGTTCATCTGCTGGTAATTTAACCATTTCTGTACTCGATCCTTACGGCGTACCGATCCCGAATGCAAACGTTCTCTTAAAGCAGAACGTAACCAATAACAGTACAACCGCTAATACCGGTGACAGGCTTGTTCCTTCGGGCGGGTTGTATCCGGAGTTGAATGCAACTACCAATGCAGCAGGATTGGCAACATTTAGCAGCGGAACCTTGACCCTTGGCGGTAATTACAATGCGGTGGTACCTGCCATGACATTCAATGGTGAGCAGCTTGAAACGACTCCATCTGCAGTGTTTTTCATCGGAACATCTTCAACAACTCAAGTCGTGACCATGCTGTCTGCTTATGATACGCTTTACGCAGTTTCTGCATCGAACTCGGTATCCGGACAGATTACAGCCAACGGTGTGCTTGTCATAACGTTTAACCAGCCCATTATTCTTAGCACGACTACCTTTAACGTAACGCTATCAGCCGGCTCTGGCGGTGTCCTCGGTTCGGCTACAGTAACCGGAGTTCTATCCAACAATAATACAACTCTGACACTTACCCCGAGTATCACAACTCCACCTACTGCAAAGGGTGCGTCTATTATCTACACATACGGCGGGAGAATAACATTGCAGAATTCGCAGAAGTTGACTCCGTATACCTTATTTACAGGCGGCGCCAATGATGTAAAAAACATAACCACCAATACAGCAGTCAGCGGTGATGTACAGTTAACGAGTTACTGAGAGCTATAAGCTAAATTTTAGTATTAAAGCCCCGTCAAATACGGGGCTTTTTTTTATTGAAAAATATTAATATGTCTGATAATGTAACACAAAAATAAGGGATGTGGATGGAGGTAATATGAAACCAAATAAGTCATTAATAATTATATTACTTTTTCTGAGTTTTATGCCGCTTGATGTCTTTGCACAGCAGTTGCCACAGCATGGTCTGATGATGCTTTCCGGAAACAGGTTCCTGCGTATAGTAGATGGCGGCAGGGTTTATTCCATGATAGAATTTACCAGACAAATGCCCTTGAAGATCGAAGTGGGTGGACCGGGTAAGCTTATTGTTTATATAAAAACCGCGATATCTCAAAGATATATTGGTTTACCCGCATTCAGACTGTTCATAAAAAAGGACAGCTATATGACAAATCAATATATGTTTCCCAAGACCACGAGATCTACCCTTTCCTTTGAAGGGATTAAAGGTTACAACCCGTCTGTAGAGGTACATTCTATACCCATTGATGTGCCTGAAGGCGTACATACCTATGAGATATACCTTTCCCAGAGCCCCTACATCGTGGGGCTTGCGAGTTTTGGGTATACGCAACTGGTTAACAAGCGTATCCCTATAACTCATGGGAAGGGCATAGGAAATATTACACGTACAGGGCATCATGCGCACGGGTATGAAGAAAGCTATGGAAAAACTTTTTACATAGAACCCTATTTAATGGCTGGAGAGGTATATGAACAAGGCACAAGCAGCGATTCTGTTTATGGAGGCGCGGGTGTAAACGCAGATTTTTTTATCAATAAATATCTTGCAGTATCGGGGATGGCAAACTATACGGACTCGGCTCAAAGATATCTTACGCTGAGTAACAATATTCTGCCCACCGGTTCGGACACGTATATCGCAAATGAGCAGATCATACTCATACATGCACTGATTTCATACGCTTTTTTACACACCAGCAGAAACATCCTTATGATTGGTGCCGGATGGGGCGACCTTGAGATGATAAATGATGTGTTGCCGGATGTGAGAAATGATCCCGTTGCATCAGCACTATTTAAAGCCGCTTATCAATCGGCTCCGTTACAACAATTGGTATATAATATAAACGGACCAGTTGTATCGGCACTACTTAAAATAGGTCTGTCTGAAAGTACAAGCCTGAGCATAAGGCCTTCTTACATGCAGGACGTATCCGGTGTATCTGCAAACACGAACCCGGTACTGGGTGCGCCCTACAACCTTTTGCTGTACCCTGTAGGACTTGCATTTAATCTATCATCCGGTGTATCCGTGGAAGTAGGCTACGATGGAAGATTTCTTGCATTTAAAGGAACAAGCAGGCTCTATAACGGAGGTTTTATTGCGGTACTGTTTTAGATTATTAACGGGTTTATACCATAACATTGCAAACTGATTTTAACCCAAAAATGAGATACGAGAATTTGCCTGTTCGCTTCATACGCCAGCTTAAAAGTATGGATTGTACAATTAATTACTCAAAAAGTAGACCGGTATGAGAGTAAAGCTTGCGTCAACAGAAAACTCAAACAGCATAAGAGCTCATGCAACAATACCGGAGCACTGTAACGCTGCTGCTGAGATGGAGCTTGAAGTTGACGGATGGAACTATTAACTATATGAAGGCATGATATGGAAAAATTAGACAGGATGCTTAAAGAACTTAATATCGCAACCAGCGAGTATAAAAAAATAGTTAAATATTTAGGCAGAGAACCCAACATTACAGAGCTCTGGATATTCTCTGCTATGTGGAGTGAACATTGCAGTTATAAAAGCTCAAAGGTTTACCTTAAAAGACTGCCCTCAACAGGTAAACAGGTTTTGATCGGCCCAGGCGAGAATGCGGGGGCTGTTTCAATAGGTAATGGGCTTGCAGTGATCTTTAAAATGGAGAGCCATAATCATCCATCATTTATTGAGCCGTACAATGGTGCTGCAACAGGTGTTGGCGGCATACTTAGAGACGTTTTTACAATGGGTGCAAGACCTGTTGCTATACTTGATTCCCTAAGGTTCGGAGAACCCGACAATGATAAAATGAGATATCTGATAGATGGTGTTGTATCGGGTATTGCTGGATACGGTAATTGCATGGGTATCCCGACCGTCGGCGGTGAGATATACTTTGATGATTCATATAAATCCAATATCCTTGTTAATGCAATGGCGGTTGGAATAGCTAACGTTGATCGCATATTTCTTTCAAAGGCTTACGGAGTAGGTAATCCCGTTTTTTATGTGGGTTCTAAAACAGGAAGGGACGGGATTCATGGAGCTACAATGGCTTCCGCGAGCTTTTCAGAGGAAACCGCGGAACTAAAACCAACTGTTCAGGTGGGAGATCCTTTTATGGAAAAACTGCTAATGGAGGCATGTCTTGAGCTTATGCAAACAGACCATATTGTTGCAATACAGGATATGGGTGCTGCAGGGCTTACTTCATCATCAGTGGAAATGGCCGCAAAGGGCGGTCTCGGAATTGAGATCGACCTTGACAGGGTTCCCACAAGAGAGCAAGGCATGCTTGCGCATGAGGTTATGCTTTCCGAATCACAGGAGAGGATGCTTATTATTGCAAAAAAAGGTCATGAAAAAGCGGTTGAAAAGATATTTAAGAAATGGGGGCTTGATGTCGGCATTATCGGCAAACTTATAAAATCGCCGGAGATCATAATAAAGACGGGTAATGAAATTAAGGCACAATTACCTCTTTCATCGCTTGTTGATATCTCGCCAGTCTATATAAGGTATGCAAAGATGCCTGATCACATAAGCACTTTAAAAGATTTTTCTTATGATGAGCTTCCGGAACCCGGTGATTATAAAAAAACGTTACTCGATTTGCTTGCATCACCAAGCATAGGTAATAAAGCATGGGCGTATAAACAATACGATTACATGGTAGGCACGGATACGGTTATAAAACCCGGCGGCGGTACCGCTTTGATAAGAATAAAAGGCACAAAAAAGGGTATAGCAATAACGACCGATGGTAATGGCAGGTATACTTATCTTGACCCGTATGCCGGATCTGTCATTGCCGTATGTGAAGCTGCAAGAAATATTGCATGTGCCGGAGCAAAACCAATTGCAATTACAGATTGTCTTAATTACGGAAATCCGGAAAAACCTGAAGTTATGTGGCAGTTTATAGAATCAATAAATGGAATTGAGTCGGCCTGTATGAGATTGGGCATACCGGTCGTTAGCGGCAATGTTAGTTTTTATAATGAAACAGAGGGTAAATCCATATTTCCTACACCCGTTATTGGTATGGTGGGATTGATAGATGATGTAAATAAACGCATAACGCCTGATTTTAAGAACAACGGGGATCTCATCATTACGCTTGGCAACACCCTTGATGAGCTTGGCGGCAGTGAGTATCTTAAACTTATAACAGGTGCAATAAAGGGCAGCCCGCCCTCGATAAAACCGGAATTGGAGAATCGGATTATTGAGTTAATTCTTACAATGAACGAATCGGGTATAGTGAAATCGGCAACCGATTGTTCTGAGGGAGGGCTTGGTGTTGCAATAGCAGAAAGCGCAATATCGGGAGATATAGGTGCAAAAATAAAGATAAAATGGAGATACAGACCCGATATAGAATTGTTTTCCGAGACGCAACACAGGATTTTAATAACTATAGATAGGTCAGACTTAAAAAGGTTAAAGTTGATGGCGGATAAAAATAATGTGCCGTTTCAAACGATTGGGACAGTTAATGGAAAATCGCTGAGCATTGACGGCCTGTTTTCCATTCCTGTTAATGAATTAAAAAATGTGTATAATAAAGGTTTACAATAGTATAGATTAATCTTATGGATGAATTAAAAGAAGATTGCGGCGTGTTTGGTATATGGGATGATAACGATGCAGCAAAGTTAACATATCTTGGGCTTTACGCGCTCCAGCATAGAGGGCAGGAAAGTGCAGGCATTGCCATATCAGACGGGACAAAACTTTATTCATATAAACAGATGGGATACGTGAATGAGATTTTTAATGAGCATGTACTTGCCATGTTTCGGGGCAAAAACGCAATAGGACATGTAAGATACTCAACTTATGGTTCGAGTGATTTGAGAAATGCCCAGCCTTTTGCTGTTGAGTATAAAGCGGGCGGGCTTGCAATCGCTCATAACGGCAATATTGTAAATTATGAAACAATCAGGACAAGGCTTGAAAACGAAGGCAGTATCTTCCAATCTACAATGGATACGGAGGTTATTGTTCATCTTGTTGCCAAGTCAAACAGAGAAACTCTTCATGAAAGACTCGCCGAGGCTTTGAATGAAATACGAGGTGCGTATTCTCTTCTGGTACTTACGGAAAATGAACTCATAGCGGTGAGAGACCCATATGGATTCAGACCGCTCGTCATCGGGACAATTAATGATAAGTTTGTCTTTGCCTCTGAAACCTGTGCCTTTGACTTGATTGGAGCAAAATATATGAGGGATGTTTTACCGGGTGAAATGATCATGGTAAACAAGAGTGGTATGCGGAGCTACAGATTTTCGGATAGAACAACAAGGGGCGCTCAATGTGTATTCGAGCACATATACTTTGCAAGACCCGATAGTATTGTATTCGGTAAAAGTGTTTATTCAATAAGGGTAGAGCTTGGTAAAATGCTTGGCAAAGAGTCGCCTGCTGATGCGGATATAATAGTACCTGTTCCAGACTCCGGTGTGCCTGCTGCAATAGGTTATGCACAGCAAACAGGGATACCGTTCCAGATGGCTTTAATAAGAAACCATTACGTCGGCAGAACATTTATTCAGCCGCAACAATCTATAAGGGACTTTAATGTCAGGGTAAAACTTAATCCCATTTCTGAGCTTATAGAAGGCAAGGAAATTGTAGTTATAGATGATTCGATTGTAAGAGGAACAACGAGCAGAAAGCTTATAAAAATGATACGGGATGCGGGGGCAAAAAAGGTTCATTTCCGGATCAGTTCACCCCCGATCACATCATCGTGTTATTATGGCATCGATACGCCCACTAAAGAAGAACTCATAGCAGCCAATCATGCCCTTAAAGAGATCAACGCCTTTATAGGAGCCGATTCATTGGCGTATCTGAGCTTAGAAGGATTAAGGGCTGTTGTTAGGTACGATGCTGATAACTTTTGTTATGCATGTTTTAACGGCGATTACCCCGAGCCGTTTGAGACTTCAAAAAGGGATCACCAGTTGATTCTATTTGATGACGAGAGGAGTATGGGAAATGGACAGTGAAAAACAACAGCTGCTGGCACTAATCAAAAAACTTTCTTATGAGAAAAGGGACGTTACCCTTTCTTCCGGTAAGAAAAGTAATTATTACATTGATGGTAAACAAACCACTCTTGATGGGCATGGTGCGTATCTTGTCGGAAAATTATTTCTTGATATCATAAAAAAAGAGTTCAAAGACATAAAAGCCGTCGGAGGGCTAACGCTCGGTGCAGACCCTATTACATCAGCCATAATAGTTGTAGGGTACTCGCAGGGTATGAATATGAAAGGTTTTATAGTAAGAAAAGAGGCAAAAAGTCACGGCACCGGAGCATGGATAGAAGGGATGAAGGGCTTTGCACCAGGGGATAAAGTGGCTGTTGTTGAGGATGTTGTAACGACAGGTGAATCGGCTATAAAGGCTGTAGAAAGGGTTCAAGAAGCGGGTTTGCGTGTTACGGGAATTATTGCAATGCTTGATAGGCTTGAGGGTGGAAGAAAATACATTGAATCAAAAGGATACAGGTTATACTCCCTTTTTACAAGGGCAGACCTCAATGAATAAGAGTAGCCTTGCAATAGGTGTAGCGGCTCTATTGTTAACAGGCTGCAGTGTATTTACGAGGAGCGCTGTTTCGGATCGTTATGAAAATACTGTTTCTAAATACACAAAACACATTATGATCGAAAGAGATTTTACGGACGTTCTTTCCATTGATGTTGTATACATGAATCCTGAAATGAAAAAGGCTTTTGTAGATGAATACGCAAAGATTTACATGTTGCCGGAACAGGAGAAAATCAAGATGTTTGATGAGCAGAAGAATAATTCAGAGAAGTGGGAAGAATTTATTCTGATAGTTTACTCGGCGCCGAACCTCGGTTCGATAAATGGTTCCGATTCTATATGGAAATTATATCTCAAAGCCGGTAAGCGTACGGAAAAACCTGTTTATATAGACGACCTGTCTTCTCAATATAATCTGATGAAAGGCTTTTTCCCGGGTGTAGATTCATGGGATCGTTTATATCTTGTTCGTTTCAATAAGTTACAACCGCATCCGCACGATAGATTGAAGTTTGTGGTTACGGGTGTCCTCGGCAACGGGGAGGTATCGTTTAAGTATGAATAACATGGTATTAAAGGAGGTATAAGTGGAGCTACTTATTAAAGGCGGTATTTTTGTTTACCTGATACTTGTTTTTTCTATATTTTCAATAGGTATATTTTTTGAGAAGTTGTGGACACTCAGGCGTTCAAAGGTGATTCCAGATAACTTTATCCTTGCGATAGAAGGGCTTATTAAAAATGGAGACCTTGAGAAATCGATAGAGCTGTGCAAAAGGGACGGCAGTGCTATTGCAAACATTGTGCTTGTTGCAATAAACAATATCGGTAAGGGTGAAAATACCATAAAAGAGCTTGTAGAGGCAGCAGGCAAACAGGAGATTGCAAAACTTGGCAGGTACGAAGAGGCAATATCGGCAGTAGCTGCTACAACCCCGCTGTTAGGGCTTCTTGGAACGGTATTCGGTATTATAAAGGCATTCAAGGTTATTGCTGTCGGCGGCGTAGGCAACCCATCATTACTTGCCGTTGGTATTTCGGAAGCATTGTTTGCAACAGCATCAGGGCTTGGTGCTGCCGTTATTTCCTTTATAGCTTACAAATATATAGACGGCGTGCTTACCAAATTATCGATAGCACTTGAAGCAGACGCGGTAAAGATACTCAGTGTTATGCCGGTTAAAAATAAGGAGATAATGCCATAAACCTTTAATGGCATTTATCATGAATTTTAAAGTAAAAAACAAGCACGAACTACATATAGACGTGATCAACATGGTTGATGTGTTTTTAAACCTGCTTATCTTTTTTATGCTCTCAACAACGTTTATTTCATCACCCGGCATAAAGGTAAATCTACCTCACGGCAAAGGCGATGTAATGATTAAACCAAAAGGCGAGATAAGGATTTATATAGATGCAAAAGGTCAGATATTCTATAATAAAAAATTGGTTACTAAGAACGGGCTTAGATCGCAGCTTGTGCCAACGGGTAAATCAACACCCGACATGCTTGTTATTATAGTAGCAGATAAAGATGTTCTGCACGGAAGGGTTGTTGACGTTATGGAGGCAGTGAGATCAGCAGGACTGCATAGACTTGCAATTGCTACGACGTACAGCCCGGAATCACGGAAAACCCCGTAAAGAAACCTAACCCTATGAGGTCGCCCATTCACAGGGCAGACACAGGTCTGTCCCTACGAATCATCAATGGATCAATATTCTGTAGGGACGATTCCCTGGATCGAACTGTGTTACATTGTTTTGGGCAACCCAACGGGCCGCCACTCCAACATCATTCAATAAAATAATCTATTGCTTCTTAATGGCGGGTTACATCCATGCCATTTATCCTCTTTCAACAATAGTTGCCACGCCCATCCCTCCTCCAACACACATGGTTTCAATGCCGAATGTTACGTTGTTATCGGCCATTTCATTAACAAGTGTTGTCATGATCCGTGCGCCGGTTGCACCAAGTGGATGCCCTATCGCAATTGCACCGCCTTTTGGATTCACTTTTTCTGCCTGTATTCCGAGTTCTCTTATTACGGCAAGCGATTGAGATGCAAACGCCTCATTCAGCTCGATTACGCCGATATCCTTTAGTATAAGTTTCGCTTTTGACAAAACCTTTCTCACTGCTCCGATAGGACCTATGCCCATTAGCTCCGGCGGTACTCCGACAGCAGCCATTGCCCTTATAGTAGCAAGAGGCTCTATGCCGAGTGATTTTGCCTTTTCCCTGGACATCAACATTACAGCCCCTGCCCCATCATTAAGCGGGCTTGAATTCCCGGCTGTTACAGTGCCAGTGTCTGAAAATGCTGGCGGCAATGAAGCAAGTTTTTCAAGTGATGTGTTCTCTCTCGGGCATTCATCGGTATCAAAGAACTTGATTGTGCCGTCCGCCTGCGGCGCATTTATGCCTATGATCTCCTTTTTAAATAATCCGGCTTTGATGGCCTTTACGGCTTTTACATGGCTTTCATACGAGAATTTATCCTGATCCTCTCTTGATATCTTGTATTTAACTGCCACATTCTCTGCAGTCTGTCCCATTGTAATATACACGTTTGGCTGCTTGCCTTCCTGGATATCATTTAATAACGGTATGTTTAATGCCTTGTCAGGATTTAATCCTCCCATCGGGATATGGCTCATACTTTCTATGCCTGCGGCTATGCCAACATCTATAAATTCCGTCATTATTCGCATGGCTACAAAGTTTATAGCCTCGAGACTCGATGAACAAAACCTGTTGAATGTTGCAGCCGGGACCTCCACGGGTAGTCCGGCAAGTATACCTATTACCCTTGCCACATTCAGACCCTGTTCACCGTCTGTCATGGCGCATCCAACGACAAGATCCTCTATCTCCCTCGGATCAAGTTTTGGAGTCAGTTTTACAACCTCTCTTACAACATGAGCGCCAAAATCATCCGACCTTACATTTATAAGACTACCTTTGTTTGCCCTTGCTATTGCTGTCCTTGTTGCTGCTACTATCACAGCATCTTTTGGATTTTTCTCCATAATGAACCTCCCCGATATTTTTTGATTTTATTATCAACTTATAAGCTGAATGTCCAGCATTACTTTATCCTGCTTGACTGGAGCGTTAATTTCTTTTTAGATGTAATCAAGAGGTAAATAAATATGCAATTAAATAACAAAACAATCCTGCTTACAGGTGCCTCGGGTGGCATAGGCAGTGCGATCGGACGATTACTCATAAACAAAGGTGCAAGGCTCGGTTTAATGGCACGCAACAAGCCTGCGCTTGACAGACTCGTAAAGGAATTGGGCAATAATGCAATAGCCGTGGCCGGAGATGTAGGTAACAGAGAAAGCTCTGAGAAGGCTGTAAAAGAAATAATAAGCCGTTTTAAATCGCTTGATATCCTCATTAACAATGCAGGCGTTGCATACTATGGGTCCATAGAACGGATGGACATGGGTTCATTTGATAAAATGATGAAAACAAATGTTTACGGCGTAATCAATATGATTCAGCTTACGCTGCCGTATATACAAAAATCACGCGGCATGATTGTCAATATATCATCTGTTGCAAGTAAAAGGGCCATACCTTTTCTCGGTGCATACTCAGGGTCAAAAAGTATGGTTGATGCAATCTCGGATGCACTAAGGGTTGAATTAAAGGATCGGAATGTAAAAACCTTAAATTTCTGTCCGCCCGAGGTTGAAACAGGATTTGCTGGAAATGCAATGAAAGAAAAAGGCATAGATTTTGAGGATAATAAAGCTGTCAGAAGGATGTTCATCTTAAAACCGGACAGGGTTGCAAAGATGATAGTTAATGCCATGGAAAAAGAAAAGAGAGAGGTTGTTGCAATCAAATCCATACAGTTTGTCAACTATGCAATACCTGGTATACTTGATAATCTCTTTTACAGGTTTATTGTAAAAAAACACGCTAAAAAACCAGGGAAGTAAGAAGATTGTCATGATTTGGCTTAAATATCTATGCTTAATTCAATAATTCATGTTAAAATAATTTTTATAAAATGAAGATTTTACTTGTAACATCGTCAACAGGCTGGAGCGGTGGACAGCATCAGGTTTACCTGCTCGCAAAAGGTTTGAAGATAAAGGGACATGATGTATCCATTGTCACATCCACAGGCAGTGAACTTGGTAAAAGATTAAGCAACGACGGTTTTGATGTACATTTCTTAAGGATGAACAAGGAAGCTGATATGTTTTCAATTTTCAGAATGACGGGTATATTGAAAACATTAAAGCCTGATATTATAAATGTTCACAGGCCTACCGCCCACACCATTGCAATGATATCCAATATGCTTTCAATTCGTTCAAAATTCTTTGTAACAAGGAGGGTATCTTACGGCATACCTTCAAGAATCTCGGCAAAGATTAAGTATGAATGGTTTGTGCACGGTGTTATTGCGATATCAAACGATGTAAAGGACAGCCTTATAAGAACGGGCGTTAATGAAGATATCATAAGTCTGATCCCTGATGCAGTTGATACGGATTTTTTTAATCCGGAACATACTGCACCGGCGCAGGGCTTTGATAATCATGGTACAATTATAGGGACCGTCGGAAATGCCAATCCACAAAAGGGACACAAGTATCTTATAGAGGCTATGCCTGCAATACTAAAAAAACATCCTGAAGCATTATTAGTTGATGTCGGCGTGAGTGATCAAGACATTGAATTGTCAGAGCTTGCCAAGAACCTTGATATGGGAGACAGGATAATATTTACAGGGAACCGGCATGATGTTAGACCGTATCTAAAGGCAATGGATATTTTTGTTTTCCCATCACTTGTAGAAGGGCTTGGAACAGCCATGCTCGAGGCAATGTCAATGAAAAAGCCCGTGATAGCAAGCAGGTCAGGCGGCATGATAGATGCGATAGATGACGGCAGGACCGGTATGCTAATAGAGCCTGCATCTCCCGATGAAATAGCAAATGCGGTATGCAGGCTGATCGATAATCCCGATTACCGGACGAATCTCGGTACAAACGCAAGAGAGGCAGTAATAAAAAACTTTTCCGTCAATGTTGTTACAGAAAAAACTCTGAAATTATTTGAATCGGTATTATGATTATTATCCTATTACTTATCGCATTTATTATTTTTACTGTTTGGTATCTTGAATTTTTTGCATATTCGATTCCGGTGCTTTACTACCATCATATAGAGCCGGGTGACCCTGTCACACCACAGGTGTTTGAAACACAGATGAAGTACCTGATCTTCAGAGGCTATCATTCCGTATCGCTTGATGAATTGTATGGATTTATGAAAGGCGGATTAAGATTACATAGAAAAAGCTTTGTTCTAACATTCGATGACGGTTTTTACTGTAATTATCATTATCTTATGCCATTGCTTAAAAAGCATAATCTCAAGGCAACCATATTTGTAGTATCCGGCGTAAGGAAGCAAACATCGGATAATCCGGAGCGGGAGGTTCAAAGAGGCTATCCTTCAAGAACCGGTACAAATAAAGAAGCAATGGATAAGTTCGCCACATGGGACGAATTAAAAGTAATGATTGAGACAGGGCTTGCGAGCATAGAAGACCACAGCCTTTACCATGATCGGGTTTATATTGATGACACCGTAAAAGGCTTTAATACGGGGGCAGAGCTTGATTGGCAGATATCCGGAGATACTCGGCAGGGTACGGTCAAATACAAAACAGGCTCATTCCTGGCATACAAAATCTTCACTGGGGATATAAGACTCAATAATCGGCTTTTTACGCTTACAAAAGAAAAGCCCTTTGATCCATACACTGATGAAGGATTAAACGCGCTTAAAACGGAGTATATTAAATATAAAAAGAAAAATCCTGTTAAATACATGTATGAAGCAAATGACATTTACATAAACAGGATTAAGACAGACTTAAAAAAAAGCAAACAAACGATTTTAGAACATACGGGACGGGACCCTGGATTTTTTTGCTTCCCTTGGGGGCAGTACAACAGAAAGCTCATTAAAGTTATAAAGGATCTGGGTTATAAGGGTGCAATAACAACAGATAAAGGGGCAAATACAAAAGGCGGAGATACGTACAGAATAAAAAGATTTAAGGTTTACAGATCAGAGCTTAAATGGTTTAAAACATTTTTCTTCATCCATAGATCAAGGTTATTTTCTACAATTTATAGCGTGTTCTATGGCTGGCTTTAACATAAAAAATGTAATCCGGGTCCAGAAAAAACTTAAACATCCGTTAAATTTCTTATTTGCGAAGACTGGGTGTTTATGATTGAGAGGTAAAAGTTTTTTGTTATTTCTGTATCAAGGTAGATCAATGCACCAAGCTTGCCTTTTTCAATACTTCCAAGCTTATCTTCTATAAATAATGACATAGCACTTCCAATAGTTGCAGCTCTTATTGCAAAAAACTCTGCTTTTTCCTTTATAATAGGCCTCGACATTAAATAGAGAAACCTTATTTCTTCCGTCATATCAAGCGATACATTACTGCTCAATCCGTCTGTTCCAAGACCAACTCTTGGATAATCATAAAGCAAATCTATTCTTGGTAAGCCAACGCCGAGATATGCATTACTTCTTGGGCAAAGGACAATACCAGAGTTGTGTACCCGTGCGAGTTCAAGATCGTATTTATCAATATGGACAAAATGGACCAGTGTTGCATTTTTATCTAAAAACCCAAGCCTGCATATATAATCAACAGGGGAAATACTTCTTCGCATAAGCGGTTTTCTCCTGATAAACGGGCTGAATTTTTTGATAAATTCGTTCGACTTACCCGTTATAAGTTTGAACTCGTCAATGCTTTCGGCAATATGAGTGCCGTAAGTATTAAATAGCTTTGATGCAAGTATATAGGCTTCCGATGAGGTAGAGTATGGTGCATGTAAAAAAGGCCTTTGCTCCATACTGTCAGACGATTTGAACATTCCTTGATTTAGTTTCTTTGCGGATGTAAATTCTTTAAAAAGCACTGTGTACAAATGTGATTTTGATAAAGGTTCTACATCATAGCCGAGTGTAGAGATCTCACCAACTCCGACAACCCCGGAACGGATAAGCGATTCTATCCCTTTTTGAACAGATTCTATAGCCTTCTTTTTTGTTAAACCCAGCCTGTACTTAAGGATCTCTAAAATCCATGAAGGAAAACTATCCCCGGGTTCAAGCTTTGCTTTTAATGAACCGAGTTCAAGATGCGTATGTGCATTAATAAATCCTGGCATCAATATGCCGCTGCCAAGCTCCCGTACCACTACATCCTTATACCGTGACGTGATCTTTTTTAGATCCCCAAAATCATAAATAATGCCGTTACGAACATAAACAGCCCCGTTCTTTATAGCAGAGGATGTTACAGGGAACATATACCTTGCAGCAAATATAATAGATTTATTGTCCATGTAAAACTTATTTATCATACGCAAAGTTTTAATACAAACACACTCAATTATCCCCGCCTGTGTATGACGGGTGATTCCCGGTAACAAAATGCACTGAGATATGATGTTTGTTTAACTGTGCTGTTACTATTGCTTATGGGTTATAAATCTCGGCAGTATCAACAAAGGAAATGTTTCCTGCACTCATGTCCAGTGCAGAAAACCCGCCGGCAATCAATGCAGAGCCATCGGGCAGGGACTGTGCGGAATAACCTGCCCTCGCTTTATTCATAATAACCTCTTTTAGAAATGATACTTTGACAGGGCTAAAAACATCGGCGCAGGCTGTGGGAACTAACGTAGAGGTTGTTACCCCCCCTGCTATGAGCATATTCCCGTCCCCAAGCAAGATGTCGGAAAATAATGCCTTTGGTATTGGCATGGTATTAAAAGAAGAAATAGAATTAAGTGTAGTATCAATAATGATCAATTGATTTGTTGTATGCCATGATGTATCAAAGCCACCGTTGAAAATGGCTTTACCCGTAACAGATATAAATAAAGAGGCTGGTAAAAACGATGTAATTGTAGAGGCAAGACCCGGATTGATTGTAAAGCCTGATTGTAAATTAAAGGTTTCGATTGTGCTTCCGGAGCTATTTCCGCCGTAAACAAAGATACTGCTTTGCTCAGCATTAACCGGATATGTAACACCCGCATGGAATACTCTTTCTGTTGTCATCGTATAATAATTTACGGTATTTGATTTTGCATTAATCAGCTCAGCAGTATTTGTCGGTCCGTTTATACTTATGCCCCCTGAAATGAGTATATTATCGTCTGTTAAAATATTTGCCGAATGTCCTGCCCTTGGCATGGTGAGGTTATGAGATAAATAAAAATTTTTGGTTTTCGGATCATAAACCTCGATTGAATCCTCTAACCCGCTTGTTGGTATCGATATCGAGCATACCGCTTTGTCACAAACTATATTTATGTAGTCTGCCCCACCCGTTATTACAACATTGCCATCGGTAAGCATATTCGCTGTAAAGAATACTCTTGGATGCAGCATCGGTGGACCCTGCTCAAATATGCCTGTTTCAGGATCATATATTTCCGTAAGACCGGTTGCTGTTACCCGTATGCAGTTGATACCACAGGAGCCAGGTGTACCTGCTATACCTCCTGAAATCAAAAGAGTTCCATCAGGCATAGGGACAGAGACCGCAAATGCCCTCGGTATTATCCTGGAAGGCAATTCGGTAAAAACATTTGTGTTGGTTATAAGTATATTTACACTTGTTATGACGTTGCTTTCAATTCTTACATTTGTAGTTCTTCCTCTAGCAATAATATTGCCTGCTGGATCTTTTACCTCAATGATTATATACCTGTCCACGCCTGCCGGTATGTTATCAATCGTCGTCCCAGATGGATTGGATGCAACCATTACCTCTTCTATAATAGGACCAAAATCAGTGCTTGTAATTGTGATTGCTACTTTATATGCATTTTTAGGCAGGCTTGCTGTATAAAGGACAGAAGTATTTTTAGGGGGGATGTAGGTTGTATGGATCGATATTGAGCCATAATCTTTCGCTGCACAAGATATGGCAATTATAGACCACATAAGTGGTATTACCATACGTGTTATACGTTTAACTTTTCCTGAATACATATCAAGCCTGCCGATCATTTTTTTAATGTAGTATAAGCTTTTTTATCTGCTTATCCCGGTTGTTTGATACAAATAAATTCCCTTGCCCATCAAACGCAATACCATAAGGGCTGTTAACATGTGCAAACGGCGTAACACCGCCTGTTGGACTAACAGTAAAAATCATACCTGCAAGTTGATCTGCAACATAAACTATGGATTGATTATCAAGTGTAATCCCTATTGGCATGCCAAATCCGGAGGCAAGAATACTTACCCCACTGCCCTGGACTACCTTTGCAATTTTGCCGTACGTACTGTTTGATGCATAGATATTGCCAGGTGATATAAATGATAAACCCATAGGACCGGATAGCCCTAAAGCAAAGGTAGAGACCAATCCTGAAGCAGTAACAGTTGACACTGTATTATTAAAATAATTCGCCACATAGAAAAGATAATTTAATGGATCAAAGACAATGCCTGTTGGTCCACTAAAGCCTGAAGCAAAGGTAGTCAAATTATTATTTGCGTATTTTAATATTCTACCGTTAGAAAGATCGGAAAGGAAAATATTCACTGAATTATCAAACACAAACCATGTAGGAGACGTGATGTTGGTTGCAAACAGGCTGATAGAGTTTGTAGTATCATCTACCCGGTAGATCGCATTATTCGTAGCATCAGCAAAATATATATTCCCGGATGGACTTCTTGCTAAACCGCGTGGGTCGCTTATAAATTGATGTGTATATTCAGAAACCTGCTGTTCAATTCTGTAGATGTCATAGCCTGCTGAACATGCATTACTGCAAGTCCACCATGTGTGTCCGAGATAAATGACTCCTGCAGGGCTTATTCCTACAACAGAGCCTGTTACTGACGATGCAATGGGTTGTTTAATATTATATTGAGGAACAGCATAGAGTGTATGAGTCCCAATATCAAGAGCGTATATAGTACCATTTGAATCACATTTCAGATCAAAAACATTATTAAACCCAGCCACATAAAAACCAGCTGCATTGTTAGACAGGTCATACCAATTTATAGATGTGCCTATTATACTGTTAAGTCCATAGAGCCTGTGATCAGTGCATATAGTAATCTTGCCCGCAATTCCTGCATTATGGGCAAGAGATGTCAAAACACCATTGTCATTTATATCAGTTGTTAATCTATAAATATCTCCTATGACCCCGATTGTTGAGCTTGTAACAGAATTCACATAAAGTTCTTTATTTGTATTATCATATACAATCCCGCCAGGTGCACAGGTATATCCACTGCCATTGCATGATAATGTTGCAAAAGTAATAATAATGCCACTGTTTGCCTTTTTATATATCTGAGGGGCATTATCCCATCTTGTAATATATGTATTGCCTGTAATATCAAATGCCATTTGAAAAGGTTGAAAAGCAAAATCAGTTACTGCATTAGAAGTTATAAGTTCACCTCCATAATAGCTGTTGGGATAGCAAGCATAATCCCATGCATACAACTGGGAAAGGACACCATTTTCAGGAGAAAATAAATCATTTAATTGGTAAAGATTAATGGAGGGTGCGACTCCCCAATCACAGCTATAAAGATATAAAGAAGCATTACTGCCTTTCAAAACAGGCGTGAATTGAGGTGAAACCTTATAGATATTATTATTGTTCATGCTTGATACATAGATGCTGTTATTAGATATAGCAATTGCCCTTGCATGGATTATCCCGAAAGCGTCTCCAGTTACATAAGGATGCTCATAAGTTGTGTTTACCCTTTGCACGAATAACCCATCACTTAAAGCGGTGTCAACAGCAAAGATAATTTCAGCATTCCCGTTAGATACAATTCCATAAGGCGATTGTATATTGAGATATGGAATCGCATATCCAGTATTGTCAATTTTATATATCTTATCGGTCAGAGGATCCGTCACATATAGATACGGGTATACAAAAGAGAGCCCATAAGGATGGGATACACCTATGGAGAATACAGAAATTGTTCCATTTAGATCTATCTTCGATATGATACCGCTGCCATAATTTGCCACATACATATTGCCTGCATTATCATAAGTAATACCAGTAGGCTGACTAAAACCTGAGGCGTATGTATATGCAGTTACTGTTGCACCAAGAGTTATCTTTTGTATTGTTCCATCGCCTTCACACGCGACATAAAGGATTGATGGTGAGTTATAATACAAACCCATCGGCTTGCTCAGACCTTTATAAATGGTCGTCTGGGTAATCCCTCCAGGCAGTACTTGTATGATTGTACCATCCGTGTAATTCGCAACATATATATTCTCATTTTTGTCCATTGCAAGCCCTGTTGGCTGATTTATGGAGTAAAATGCCTTTGTTACAGTAAATCCGTAGCCTGCAGATAAAATATTACTAACACTAACAACCGCATCACCTTTTATTGCTCTGTCATGCACAACCGTCTTTATAACCGTATCAGACCAGCTTAAAGCAGCCGCGGTTATCCCTGATAATGTAATAGTGCTTGTTCCTTGTGTAGACCCGAATAAATTACCATTTATCGTTACAACATCACCCCTTTCTAATGTATCAGGGGTTAAACTATTTATAGATGGATGTACTGTTAAGGTTACGCCGTTACTTGCTGCGTTATTAATAAATACATTGGCCTGCCCGGTAGAAACATGAGAGATATTACCAATAACAGCATTAATCTGATGAGCAGACCATGAACTAACAGGCAGGTTTGTTCCGGCATAGCTTATTATCCCGCTGCCTTGCGTATCACCAAACCCTGTCCCCTGTATGGTAATTATATCATTAAGAACACAGTCACTCTTGCTTGTACCGCTTATAAAAGGCAGTACTGTAAAATCCACACTATTCGAGGTATGGCCCAAAGCAGAGATTGATACCTTTGTAATCCCTGCTGTCATATCAGGCACCACAGCGCTGATGGATGTATCCGACCATGATTGTATAGAAGCGATTGTATTATCAAACATAACTGTATCGGATCCGGGGCCAAACCCTGTTCCTGTAATAGTTATAATAGCATTTGCATAAGCATTAGCGGGTTGAATCCCTGCTATCACAATATGATTGTCCGTAGTAGTATCATTGTTACTATTGTTGGTTTGGTTAGCCGGATGCGTGCTGGATGTTTTTGAACAACCCATAAATGCGATAGATATACCCAAAAGCACTGTAAAGATAATTTTTACTTTATCCATATTTTCCTCCTTAATACGATTAATATGCGTCATTGTATGAGATTGTCAAGTGTTTTTTTATATTGTGGCGTTTGCTTCTTATAGATCAAAAAAAAGGATTAAATCGTAAATATGCGATACAATCTCTTTTTATCCTTTACTATAATGCTGAACAAGTGTATCAATCATATAAAATATGAAATTTATCGATACTGCAGAAATATTTGTTAAAGCAGGTAATGGGGGCAATGGATGTGTGGGCTTCAGGCGGGAAAAGTATGTTCCAAAAGGCGGGCCTGATGGCGGAGATGGAGGAGATGGCGGACATGTTATAATACAAAGTTCTTTACGTATGTTTACGCTTATCGATTTTAGGTTCATCAGTCATTATCACGCAAAGAATGGCGGGCACGGTAAAGGCAAAAATATGCATGGTAAGAATGGGGCTGATCTTATCATTGAAGTTCCGGTTGGTACGGAGATCTATGATACGGCGACTGGAGAGCTCATAGGAGATCTTACAAAACCGCAGCAGCGGATTGTCATTGCATGGGGAGGTAAAGGCGGTAAGGGAAATACCAGATTTGTTAGTCCAACCCATCAACAGCCGCTTGAATTTGAGCATGGAAAACATGGTGAAGAAAAACGCATAAGATTAGAACTGAAACTGCTTGCCGATGTTGGGCTGGTAGGATTACCCAATGCAGGCAAGTCAAGTTTCCTAAAAAAGGTATCAAAGGCAAGCCCAAAAGTTGCAGATTATCCGTTTACAACTATAAATCCCGTACTCGGGGTTGTTTTCTATAAAAGCGATAAGAGTTTTACAATAGCCGACATTCCCGGATTGATAGAAGGCGCGCATACCGGCAAAGGCATGGGTGATCAATTTTTAAAGCACATAGAGAGGACAAAATTACTTGTTCACATAATCGATGGGACGAGAGACGATCCATACAATGATTTCAAGGTAATAAATGAAGAGCTTAACAACTATAATGCCCTGCTTAAAGAGAGAGAACAAATTGTTGTGATTAATAAAATAGATATACCTGGGGTAAAGGCAATCCTCATGCAGTACGTTAAATTATTCGTGGATATAAATATTGTACTATATCCAATATCATGCCTCACTGGAGAAGGCATTGATACGGTTTTAAATGAGATCGTACAAAGGATCTACAAAAATTAGATTTATGGAAAACATTGTAATAAAAATAGGCAGCTCTGTATTAACGGTGGATAATGGGAGCCCCGATCATAATAGATTCAAAGAAATTTGTAATGATGTATCTCACATCATAGATGAAGGATACATGGTTGTGCTGGTGTCTTCCGGTGCAATTGCTTACGGCAGGGCTATTGCCGGGAATAAATTAAAATCATTAAGCCTGCCTGAAAAACAGGTGCTTTCAAGTATTGGTCAGCCTATGTTGATTCATACGTATATGACAAATTTCAAACCCCACAATAAGATTGTGTCCCAGATCCTGTTAACACACGAAGATTTCCTCGACAGAACAAGGTATTTGAATGCAAGACGCTCTATTGAGCTTATGCTTAAGCATGGATTTATCCCTATCATTAATGAAAACGATGCAATCGCTGTTGATGAAATAAAGGTTGGGGATAATGATACGCTTTCTGCAATGGTTAGTGTGATGGTGAATGCAGAAAGGCTTATAATACTTAGTAATATAGATGCAATCTATGATAGGGATCCAAACAGGTATAAAGATGCAAAGCCTGTTAAAGAAATCATGGATATCGGTCAATATCACATTACCGATGAGGGTAAAAGTAAATACGGCGTTGGTGGAATAAAAACAAAAATAGAAGCTGCAAGATTGCTCTCAAGGCTTGGGATATACACAACCATAGCGGATGGAAGAGTCAAGAATATTATCACAAGGCTGATGAATGGTGAAAAATTGGGAACGACCGTTTTACCGTCATCCAAAAAGATTGAAGCGAAAAGAAAATGGATCAGTCTCCTTATGAAATCATCAGGTTCAATTGTTATAGATAACGGTGCTGTCTCTGCTGTATTAAAAAAGAAAAGTCTTCTTGCCGCCGGGATCGTTTCCGTATCCGGGGCATTTAAACAGGGCGAGGTCGTTAGTATAATGGATACCGGAGCCAATCAAATCGGGAAAGGCATAACAAACTACTCGGTAACAGATATTGAAAAGATAAAAGGGAAGAAATCGTTGCAGATCAATAGCTCACTCGGCTATAAAAAGGGCGATGAGATTATACACCGTGATAATCTTGTTATCATAGAGGAGTAAATTATATGAACAAAGAAGACGTTTTAAATACCTCAAAACAGGCACGGCAGGCTGCATTAGAACTAAGCACTACCGGTACATCAAAAAAGGATAAAGCGCTTGAACTTATGTCCGAAGGATTAATTAAATACAAAGCCTTTATATTTGAAGGGAACGTAGAAGATTTAAAAAATGCAAAAGAACAAGGGTTACCGGGTGCCTTTGTAGATAGATTGACGATAACGGAAAAGACAATAAAAGCGATGGCAGACGGCATACTCGAAGTTAAAGCGCTGAAAGACCCCATAGGTGAGATAACAAAGTCATGGACCAGGCCTAATGGACTTTTCGTAGGAAAAATGCGGATTCCCCTCGGCGTTATACTGATGATTTATGAGTCAAGACCGAATGTTACCGCAGATGCATCGGCATTATGCATTAAATCAGGGAATACCGTTATCCTGAAAGGCGGTTCTGAAGCGATTCATACAAATAGAGCAATAGTTAAAATACTTACATCAGCATTGAATGATTCAGGCTTGCCTGGAGATGCTATCCAATTTATTGATACAGCAGACAGAGATGTATTGTATGAATTTCTTGTACAAGAAGATTTCATCGATCTTGTTATCCCCAGGGGCGGTGAGTCATTGATAAGGTCCGTTGCAGAGCATTCACGCATCCCAGTTCTAAAACACTATAAAGGTATATGTCATGTTTTCGTTGATCAAAGTGCGGATATCGATATGGCTAAATCGATCTGTTTTAATGCAAAGGTGCAAAGGCCTGGCGTTTGTAATGCAATGGAAACACTTCTTGTTCATAAAGATGCAGCGCGGGTATTCCTGCCCGGCATGATCAATATGTATAAAAAAGCACAGGTTGAGATTAGAGGATGTGAGAGAACAAGGGAAATCATAAAAGACATCAATGCCGCTGCAGAAGAAGATTGGCATACCGAGTACCTTGATCTGATCCTTTCTGTAAAGGTTGTGGATTCTCTGGATCAGGCAATAGCACACATTAATCATTATGGCTCACATCATACGGATTCCATAATTACGAATAATTTGAACAGTTCCACGAGATTTTTAAGAGAGGTTGATTCTTCTACGGTATTTGTAAACGCATCAACAAGATTCAGCGATGGATTCCAGCTTGGTCTTGGCGCTGAGATAGGGATATCTACATCAAAGATACATGCGTTTGGTCCAATGGGATTAGAAGAACTCACATCTCAAAAGTTTGTCATACTTGGGAATGGTCAGATAAGGGAGTAAAATTGGTAGAACGCATAGGTGCATTCGGAGGAAGTTTTAATCCTGTCCATTTTGGGCATCTGAGAACCGCAGAAGAGATCAGGGCAAGGTTCTCATTGTCAAAAATACTCTTTATCCCTACTTATGAACCACCGCATAAGCAGACAGCAGCATTATCATACAACCATAGAAAATCAATGACAGCTCTTGCAATTATGGGCAACCCTTTTTTTGTACTTGAAAATATAGAAGAAAAACTGCCTGTTCCTTCATATACCTATAGAACAATGCAGGCTCTTATAAAATTATATAGATCTGATGCGGAGTTTTATTTTATAATGGGCGAAGACGATTTCAGCAACATCAATACATGGCATTCCCCATCTTTACTATTTTCACTATGTAATATCATTGTTGTAACAAGGCATAATAAAGAAAGGCTTCCGGCTGAACTTGTACCCGTTGATTTAAAAGATGAGTTCTGGTATAAAGAAAGTGAAAGAGTTCTAATGCATAAAGGAGGTAGAAAAGTTTACTTATTGCAAATACCCATACTTGATATTTCTTCAAGTAGAATCAGAGAACTTGTGCAGAAAAACCAATCAATCAATTATCTTACCCCTGAGCTTGTAATCGATTATATAAAGAAGGAGAATTTGTATCATTAACTCCGCTTCCAGAGATTTTATAAAACACATAAACAAGCTTTTAAGAGATAAACTGGCATTAGACATTATCATAATTGATATGCATGCTCATCTCGCTATTGCAGACTATTTTATCATTTGTTCAGCACAATCGGAGAGACAGGCTATTGCTATCTCAGAGCATGTGAGGGATGAACTTGCCAAGAATGGCATAAAACCTATCGGGATCGAAGGAGTACGATACGGAAGATGGATAGTAATGGATTATAATGATGTTGTTCTTCATATCTTTCTTGAGCCTATAAGGCGGTTTTACGATCTCGAAAGCCTCTGGTCAGACACGGAACGGGCAGCCGTAGAATAATAATGCTTATAAATATTGTGCCGGTAGGGCTTCCAAAGGACGCGAGTATAAAAGAGCTCCTAAATAAATATACAAATAGGATAAAACCATATACTGAGCTCAGGCTTTTGCATGTAAAACCTGAACCGGTAACAAAACAAAATTCTAAGGTAGTACTTTTAAAAGAATCAAAAAGGATCACGGATATTATGGGTTTTGGATATAATATAGTTTTTGATAGCCATGGTGAGATGATGGATTCTGACGTGTTTGCAAATTTTATTAATAAGCATATAATGACAGGCACAAAGACTTTAAATATGATCATTGGCGGACCAATAGGCATTGATAACGGTGTAAAGCAAAAAGCGGATAGACTTTTATCATTATCAAAAATGACATTGCCGCATGAGCTTGCTCTGATAATGATTGTAGAGCAGACCTACAGGGCTTTTGCTATTATAAATAGATTACCATATATTAAATAGGAGACAGCATGTATCAAGCGATGATTTTTTTGTTAGTTGTAATACTTTTTTTGTTCGGGTATCTATCTTTATTTAATTCAAAAGAGATAGTACTTTTTCTCTCAAAAAACACATCAATTAATACTACAGCCTCTGCTATTGTCATAGCATCGTTTATTCTTGGCATGTTTTTTATGGCAGCCGTAAGTCTCGTCAGGGAAGCTGGCAGGCTCTACAGGGAATGGCAGCATAAGGGACAGATAAATAAAGAAAGCATAAGTGCATCGCTTGTAGAGAAAGGCAATGTTGAGATATTACGAGGCAGCATAGAAAGGGCTAAGTCATTTTATATGGATGCAATCTCAAAGAGCCCTGCCAACATAACAGCCCATATAAAGCTTTCAGAGGCATACACGCTTTCAAAAGATAATCAGAACGCTTTAAAGCTGTTATTAAAGGTAAAATATCAGGATCCGGAGAATATTCAACTCCTGAATAGCCTGTATAATTTGTATACGGTTTTAAATGATACAACAAGCATGATAGATACCGCAAAAAAACTCGTTAGCATAGATGAGGATAATACGAGATTCTTATCTATGCTCAGGAACGCATACATTGCCTCTGCTAAGGTAGAAGAAAGCTATAGAACACAGAAAATCATAATGAGGCTTATGAAAGGTACAGATGCATATACAGGAGAGAGAATAAAACTCGGGGAACTTAAATATGATTATGCAATGATGATATATAAAAACGGCGATGCAGATCTTGCAATAAAAAAACTCGGAGATGTGAAAAGACTAAACACCCTGTTCTCACCTGCTTATGTCTCAATCGGTGATATATATATAAATACCAAAAATGATTTAGAAAAAGCTATAGATGAATGGAAGAGCGGATACTCCGAAACTCATGATGTAATCTTTCTTATTAAGATGGAAGACGTTTTTTTGAAGCATGATAACCCCTATGAAATCTTAAGGATATACAGAAAGATACTATCAGAGGAGCCGGAGGATAACCTTGCACGAATACTCTTTTTGAAACTGGTTTTGAGGCTTGAAATGGTAGATGAAGCAAATGAACAGCTTGCATACCTTGACAACAAATGGATACACATACCATCTACGGAAATCATGATGGCAGAATTGATGTCCAAAAAAGGGGATTATGAATCTGCATTTAAGAAATTAATGATGCTGCATAGTAAGGAGAACCATATAAATTTCCCCTATGTATGTTCTATGTGCGGATATGAAAACTTTACATGGAGTGCAAAGTGTCCATCATGTAATGCACCGGGTACAATGTATTTAAAAACTGCCGAGGAACTAAAATCTATAAAGATTAATACTCCCAAGATTCTTACATAGATGTAAACATGCCGGATCTTTATTGTTCAATTTGTGGCAGGGCTGTTAATCCAACAATACATTTTAAAGATCATTATATAGTTGACTATTATATTGAAATCACCGGAGACACGCAAGAGGTACATATTACAGGTGATGATCAGAATAAACCAGACATGCACTATTCTAAACTTCTGAATCATGAGGTAATAATAAGGTGTATCTCTTGTCTAAAACTTAATTAACCCAAAATGCAATAGCACATTACTCAATTTTTTTCAGGAGGTCCGGCATATAATAGGCTATCTTTATAAAATCATTGGGTGATGTAAACCCAAACCTAAAAATGTCCAGATCCAATTCACTAATTTTTTCAAATTCAGGTACAACATTCTTAAGATATATGAGGATCACATCAGTGCATACCCACTTCCTTGAGGTTATCTGAGGCACTTTTAAGGGAATTTTTAAACCCAACCTATGATAAATAACCATATTTGTTATATTAAATATGCCCCTTAGAGAGTTATAAGGTGTACCTTCGAGTTGTTTCATAGAATGTATGAAGTCTAAAGTCTGTTTTTCACTCCTCCATACGGGTCTTAAAACAAATGGCGTTCTATCAAACCTAAAGAAATGAGAAACCGGAAGTTTTTTAGTTATAGGGTATACGACATTAATGGTATCATTATTTTCCAGTACAACAGCAGAGTGATCATACATGGTGCAGGAAAGCTTTCTCCATAGCGAGTATACAAAACCAGAAGTCTGGGTAAGAAGTATATCACCCGGCATAAGTTTATGATAAAGGTCCATACCGCCGGAGTTATTTCCTGCACCAATACTCAAAGAAACATCATAGCATCTCTTATTTTTTATATGCTTAACCACGTGATGCGTTGTTTAACCATAGAATCATAGTAATACAATTATATCCACAACTTTCTAAACCCTTATCCATGGTAAAATCACTGTACCGACTTTTCAAAAAACAACGCTTACCTTTTTATAAGTAATAGAACTTTTCTATTCTGTGCGTAAGTATACTTTGTATGACCGAATTTTGATGTTGCTCCCATAGGTCTTATTAGCAGCCTTTTTGATGAAATACCATTCCTCTCAAGAGCCATTTTTACCCATATAGTCCTGTAATAAGACAATTCTTTATTGTACGATTCAGAGCCGTTCAAATCACTATAACCTTGTATGATCAATGTAACATGTTTATGTTCCAGCATATAATTAGCTACTGCTTTAAGCCCGTTTTCTGCATTTTTCGGCAATACAGCTTCATTGCTTTTAAATATAAGAGGAACTGGTGGTACAATAACATCATTTTTTATCCTGACACTTGTCCCCTCCGAGCTAATGGGCGCTGCTGGTGTTAACATTGCTATTTCTTCTTTAGTGTTTTCCTTTTTAGCTATCTCTTCTTTTTTATTCGAAATTCGTTTTTTTGACGGTATTATAATTGCTGCGGATGGAGCAGGAGCCTGCGGAGTTATAGTTAAAGGCTGCTGCGTAGCTGTTTCAACCGCTATTGGCTGTTCTTGTTCAGTTGTTATTGTAGGTGCAGCTACAATAGATGGGGCTTGTTCTGTTGTTGGACTTGTTGCCCCCATGCCTATCGGTGCAAGACCTTCAGGGGCTATTGTGCCTGCAGGAGCTGTGCTGCCGGATACACCTCCCTCCCCAAGACCTGATGGAACCGCCTCTGTTGTTGGACTTGTTGCACCCATGCCTATCGGTGCAAGACCTTCAGGGGCTATTATACCTGCAGGAGCTGTGCCGCCGGATACACCTCCCTCCCCAAGACCTGATGGAACTGCCTCTGTTGTTGGACTTGTTGCACCCATGCCTATCGGTGCAAGACCTTCAGGGGCTATTATGCCTGCAGGAGCTGTGCTGCCGGATACACCTCCCTCCCCAAGGC
>JAMCPX010000027.1 GCA_023382265.1 Deltaproteobacteria bacterium
TCTGCCTGACTATAACCAGCTTATAGGAAAAGCGAGAAAAAGAATAAAAACAAAAAGTAAAGCAACAGCTTTACAAAACAACCCTCAGAGAAGAGGTGTTTGTGTAAGGGTATATACAACTACGCCCAAAAAACCTAACTCTGCATTGAGAAAGGTGGCAAGGGTAAGGTTAACCAACGGTATAGAGGTTACAGCGTACATACCGGGTATTGGTCATGAATTGCAAGAGCACTCTGTGGTACTCGTCAGAGGTGGAAGGGTAAGGGATTTGCCGGGTGTTAGATACCATATAGTAAGAGGATCACTTGATGCTACCGGTGTAAAGGATAGGAAAAGAGGCAGATCAAAATATGGCGCTAAAAAGCAAAAGGCTTAAAGGTTATTAATATGGGAAGAAAAACTAAAATAAAGGACAGATTTGGTATTACCGATGTGGAAGATATCAACCAGCTTGCTCATAAATTTGTAAATTATTTAATGAAGCAGGGGAAGAAGACCGTGGCACAAAACATCTGGCACGGCACTTTGGAAATAATTCAAAATAAGGCAAAAGAAGATCCGTTGAGTATAGTTAAAAAGGCTATAGATAATGTAAAACCCGTTCTTGAAACGCGCTCAAGAAGAGTGGGCGGAGCTACATATCAGGTACCTGTAGAGGTACGGGAAAATAGGCAGATTGCACTTGCTTTTAGATGGATTATAGCAGCGGCACAGAAAAGATCGGAAAAAAGTATGGCAAGTAAGCTTGCATCAGAAATGCTTGATGCTTATGAGAGTAAAGGTAATGCAATAAAGAAAAGAGAAGATACCCATAAAATGGCAGAGGCAAACAGGGCTTTTGCTCATTATCGCTGGTAGTATCAACAATTTTAGACAAATAATTAAGGGATTAAGAGGCAATAGATATATCATTTTGTAAATATGGATAAAAAGATTGTAAGAAATATAGGAATAATGGCACACATAGATGCAGGGAAGACTACGACAACGGAGAGGATATTGTATTATACGGGTGTAAACTATAAAATCGGAGAAATCGATGATGGAACTACAACCATGGACTGGATGGAGCAAGAGAGAGAGAGAGGCATAACTATAACTTCAGCATCCACAACAGCTGTTTGGAAAGATTATATGATAAATATTATAGATACGCCGGGGCATGTAGATTTCACAATCGAAGTGGAAAGATCCCTGAGGGTTCTCGATGGAGCTGTTGTGGTTTTTGATGCTGTAAGCGGTGTTGAGCCACAATCGGAAACGGTGTGGAAACAGGCAAATAAGTATAATGTCCCTAGATTAGCTTATATAAATAAAATGGATCGTGTTGGTGCCGACTTTGATATGTGCATTGATATGATTAAAAAAAGACTTAATGCAAATCCCGTTACTGTACAAATTCCATTAGGCAAAGAAGGCGACTTTAAAGGTATAATAGATCTTATATCAATGAAAGCCATAGTCTATGATGACGATACTCTCGGTGCTAAATACAGGGAAGTGGAAATCCCCAAAGAATACCTTTCTGAAGCGGAGTTAAAAAGGATCCGGATGGTTGAGTCGATATCGGAACTCGATGAAGGATTAACTGAAAAGTATTTGACAGAGCAACCGATAAAGGAAGATGAGCTAAGGAAGGCACTTAGGAAAGGAACAGTAGAATCCAGAGCTGTTCCAGTCCTATGTGGTTCTTCTTTTAAAAACAAAGGTGTTCAGCCGCTGCTCGATGCGATTGTTGATTATCTGCCTTCGCCTGTTGATCTTCCGCCGATCTCGTGTGAAAAAACGGATGGAGAACCGGCTATAATAAAAGTTTCAGATGATGAACCTTTTACGGCAATTGCTTTTAAAATAATGACCGATCCATTTATAGGGCAATTAACATACATTAGATTGTATTCGGGCACGCTTTCTGCTGGCAGTTATGTTTATAATTCGTCGAAAGACAAAACAGAAAGGGTTGCAAGAATCGTAAGAATGCATGCAAACGCAAAGCAGGAAGTAAAAAAAGTTGAGTCGGGAGATATCGTTGCAATAATAGGTTTAAAATATACTACAACAGGTGATACCCTTTGTACCGAGGAACATCCTGTTATTCTTGAATCAATGGAATTCCCAGAACCCGTTCTATCCGTATCTATAGAGCCAAAGACAAAAGCGGATCAGGATAAATTGTCTTCGGCCCTTCATAAGCTTACGACAGAAGATCCATCTTTTAAACTAAATGTTGATCACGAGACAGGACAAACAATAATCTCAGGTATGGGTGAATTACATCTCGAGATCATTGTTGACAGGCTAAAAAGAGAACACGGAGTTGAAACAAATGTTGGTAAGCCGATGGTAGCATATAAAGAAACGATAACAGCTCCGGCAAAGGCAGAGGGCAAGTATATAAAACAAACAGGTGGAAGAGGCCAGTACGGGCATGTTTATCTATCATTGAAACCTGTAACTCTTGACAATGATGTAAAATTCGTAAACAAAATAATAGGTGGATCAATCCCAAAGGAATACATACCTGCAGTAGAAAAGGGCGTCATGGAAACTTCCGATAGCGGGATACTCGGCGGGTATCCGGTGGTTGGGATTGAAGTAACGCTCTATGACGGCTCTTATCATGATGTTGATTCATCGGAGCTTGCCTTTAAGATTGCCGCATCGATGGCTTTTAAAGATGCAATGCGTAACGCCCATCCGGTGTTGCTTGAACCAATTATGAAGGTTGAGGTTATTGTTTCCGAGGAGTATATGGGTGAGATTATAGGGGATTTAAGCTCGAGACGAGGTAAGATCATAGGTATGGAGGTTAAAGGTAACATGCATGTTATAAAAGCAGACATACCTTTAGCAGAGATGTTTGGGTATGCGACTACACTGCGATCAGCAACCCAGGGCAGGGGCATATTTACAATGGAGTTTTTGCAGTACGACCATGTTCCAGCCGGGATAGCAGAAACGGTTTTAAAAAAATTACAGGGCGTTTGACATAAAGGAGGCATATAAGTATGGGTAAGGCGAAATTTGAGAGAACAAAGCCGCATTTGAATGTTGGTACCATAGGTCATATAGATCATGGGAAGACCACATTAACGGCCGCTATAACAAAGGTATTATCG
>JAMCPX010000028.1 GCA_023382265.1 Deltaproteobacteria bacterium
CTTGTAGATTTTTCCGATATACCCGCAGCCTAACCGGCCTTTTTTTAAGCTTCGCAGATTTTAATGCGGTCTTACCAGCCATAAGAATTACTCCTTTGTATACCAAATATCAGGACACACTGACAGCGATGAACGTAATAACAGTCTTGACTTTCTCACTTCAGACGCAATAATAGAATCATAGTGATTCACTTTTAATTCCACTATGAGGTGATATGAGACAGCTCACAATAAGTGGTATCCCAAATCAAATTGAAAATATCATTAACAGAGAGGTAAAAAGGAATGGAGTAAGCCTTAACAAGGCATTTATTTCATTACTTGAACGTGTAACCGGGATCACGACAGAAAAGAAAAAAAGCAAGACGCTATACCACGATTTGGATCATCTCTCCGGTGTATGGGCAAAAGAAGAGGCCTCACACTTTAAGAAGAATCTCGATGCACAACGAAAGATAGATGATGGGTTATGGAAAAAAACAGAATAATACTGGATACATCTGCATATTCTGCCTTTTTGAGAGGGCATGAGGAGCTTAAACTGTCAATACAACAAGCTGATGAAATATTTCTGAACCCCGTTATAATCGGCGAATTGTTGGCTGGATTCGTAATGGGAAAGCATGAAAAGAAGAACAGGACTTTTCTTGAGGAGTGCATCTCCTCACCACGAGTAAGCATAATTAGCATTGATGAGGAGACCTCGGAAAGATATGCTGTTATAAGGAAAGTTTGAGATGAGCAAAAAGATGGTGAATAGATGACCGGAACAGCCTCTTCCTCTGAATCGTCCCTGAGGTGCGTTATCATACGGCTCCTGAAAGGCCTGTACATGCTGGTGATGTTTGCGGTGTTCGGTATTGCAATACTCCTTGGACATTTTATCACGCCATTCTTGCTGCTGTACGATAGACTTGCCGGGCCTGATCCGTTTCGCAATCAGAGGGTTTACAGGGGATTTGTCGTCCTGTGGCTATGGCTCATGGGAAAGGGAGGACTGCTCAAAACGCTTCCTAACAAGGGAACGATTATGGAGGGACCCTGTGTAGTAATAGCCAATCATCCGGGCCTTTTCGATGTCCTCGTCCTGATCCGCGATGTTCCGAAAATGTCCCTTATAGCCAAACAGCCGCTCCGCACCAGACTGGGAATGGCCTATTTATTCAAACTCGCAGGATGGATCTTCGCAACCGGCAATGCGAATGCCGCTACGGCAGCGGCAACCACGAATAACGCAGTGGAAGTGCTGGGAAAAGGCTATAAGTTTATGCTCTTCCCGGAAGGCACGCGTTCTCCGAAAGGCAGTTTGCTGCGCTTCAAGGCCGGTGCGTTCAAGCTTGCCAGACTGGCCAATGTCCCTATTCAACCGGTACTCATCAGGAACACACCGCCTTTCCTGCCCCACGAGGACCGCTGGTATTTCCCGCCGTATGAAACATCCTCTATCCGTCTCGAGTTTTTAGAGCCGATCCCTCCGCCTCGCGAGAAGGAAGAACGCAAGGTTGCAGCCATGGTGGAAACCATGTTTCGCATTGCACTGGGCATAGATCAAAATACTGCTTTTCTAAACATAAAAAATTAAAAACACAAAACCTTAATATTTAAATAAGTCAATGATATTTCCTTATTTTATTTTTTGAGTTAAGAATTATCAGGTGCAAGGCTTGGATTTTGAAAAGTGGAGGACTATATATATGTCAGAAACAATTATAAAAAAAAGCAAGATCCTTATTACCTGTGCAAAAGGGATAGCGCCTTTTTTGAAGGAAGAACTACTCATGCTGGGATTCCCGGTAGTCACTGAGACTATCGCGGGAATAGCAACCGAGGGTACTATGGACGATACACTCCGGCTTAATCTCATGCTCCGCACAGCACACCGAGTGCTTTTCCTCCTTAAGCGATTATCCGCACATGATGCCGATGGCATGTATCTCTCACTCTTGGAAATAGCATGGGAAGAACATATAGCTGAGGATGGATATGTCTGTGTAACATCCAGTGTGGATAATCCGAGTGTCAGGGACTCACGCTACGTAAATGTAAAAAGCAAGGATGCCATTGTCGACAGAATAAATGCAAAGTGCGGGCGGCGTCCTGATTCGGGGCATGATAAAGGAAAGACCGTGATTAATATCTACTGGAAAGACGAGGACTGTTCAGTGTATTTTGATACCTCTGGTGAAGCCCTTTCTAAACGCGGGTACAGGAAAATCCCTATGGCAGCACCTATGCAGGAGACACTTGCTGCTGCAGTTATCATGGCAACAGGATGGAACGGGAGCCGGAATTTCATCAACCCTATGTGCGGCAGCGGTACCCTTGCCATTGAAGCCGCTTTAATTGCACTTAACAGAGCGCCGGGCCTTTTGCGAAACAATTATGGTTTCATGCATATAAAGGGATTTAACGAATCACTATGGAACGGTCTTCTTGTACAAGCAAAGAAGGATATTAAGAATGACATTAATTGTAGGATCATTGCCACCGATATCAGAAAAGAGGCAGTAGAAGCAGCAAAGAAAAATGCTGCGGCAGCAGGTGTTGAACACCTGATCGAATTCGCTGTGTGTGATTATTCGGAAACCATAGTTCCGGAAAACGGCGGGACAATAATACTCAACCCTGAATATGGAAAGAGAATGGGAAGAGCCGAAGAGCTTGAGAGCATTTACAAAGGCATCGGCGATTATTTTAAAAAAAAGTGCAGTGGATATACAGGATATGTTTTTACCGGTAATCTCGACATGGCAAAGAAGGTAGGTTTGAAAGCAAAACGAAGAATCCCATTTTTTAATGGGGATATAGAATGCAGGCTCCTCGAGTATGAACTGTACTCGGGAAGCAGAAGGAAAAAACGGGGTGAAAACAAATCATGGATGGAACAAGACGCTCAGATATAAGACCGGGATTGCATGTTTCTATTGTACTTAAGAAAGACCAGCAAAACGGAAAGCTAACGAAGGGTATCGTAAAAGATATTCTAACCGGTTCGCCCGTGCATCCACACGGGATCAAAGTCCGTTTGGAAAGCGGAGAAGTAGGGCGAGTGAAAGAGATATTTTAGACGGGAGAGTGTATTGTTCCACTCGCTTAGAACGAAATAGTGGAGGAATAAACCCTGACACTACGAACGGAAGATTTAATAAAACACAGGTATTTTATTTCATCTTTCTGACAGTTCATGTACGAATTCTATCAGAACTTTTACATTGGATTCCGGCGTTGTCGGAAGAACACCGTGGCCGAGATTGAATATATGACCATTGCGTTTGCCGGTCATTTTCAGTATGGCTTTTACATGCTTTTTTATTTCTTCAGGTGAAGCAAACAGCACTGCCGGGTCGAGGTTGCCCTGAATAGCCTTTTTGTAGCCTATGCGCTTCCATGCCTTATCAATACTTATTCGCCAATCAATGCCTATAACATCCCCGCCTGAATTGCTCATCAATTCAAGCAGTCCCGCGTTGTTGGTTGAAAAGTTGATAATGGGGATGTCATATTTTTTCAAGCCGTCAAGTATCCGTTTATTATACGGCATTACATACCGTTCGTAATCGTAGGGACTTAAACAGCCTGCCCAGGAGTCAAACAACTGTACTGCGTCAGCCCCTGCCTTTATCTGAGACCCGAGATAGAGCAAAACTATTTTTGAAAGTTTATTCATAATCGCATGCCAGGTATTCGTTGCATCCATCATCATCTTTTTTGTTAACAGATAATCCTGTGAATGCCCGCCTTCTATCAGATAGCTTGCCATGGTAAAGGGTGCACCCGAAAAACCTATAAGAGGGGTATCGCTGCCGAGTTCCCTCTTTACAAGCTTTATAGCCGATAGTACATAACTGAGAGACTCTTCCGGCTGCGGTATAATCAATTTGCTCACTTGATTTGCTGTTCTTATCGGGTTGTGAATAACTGGTCCATCATGGGTTGTAAAACCAAATCCAACACCCATACCTTCAAGAGGTAAAAGTATATCGGCGAAGATAATGGCAGCATCCACATTAAGTTTTTTTACGGGGAGAAGCGTTACCGCAGTGGCTATCTCCGGCTCTTTACACATTTCTATAAATGCATATTTTCTCCTTATGTCCCTGTACTCTTTTAAAAACCTGCCTGCCTGTCTCATGATCCATACCGGTGTCATATCAACAGGAAGTCTTTTACAGGCATTTAAAAATCTCTTTTTCTTTGTAAATTCATTTCTCATACCTACTTCATTAACACACTATGCAAATTGTTGTAAAACGGTATTTAACTCAAATAATGCATTTAAAAAATGTTGAACTGCTGTCCGATATTATTATAATGCTTGCTTGATGTGAATTTTTCTGATTGACTGAATTTTTATATTTTTGAATATGCGGGTGCTGAAATGAATCAAAGTAACGAGTATGATAAAAATAAAACAGGGTTAACGACAGCCGAGATACAGGAGCGTTTGGCTAAGTATGGGCCAAACACTGTTGATGAGGAGAAAAAGCGGCCATTCAGGCTGTTCTTATTAAAGCTATGGGGACCGGTACCATGGATGCTTGAGTTTACTTTTATTTTAGAAATTGTACTTGGTAAGTATACAGAAGCTGTTATTATTTCTGCACTGCTTATATTAAATGCCGTTTTAGGTTTTAGTCAGGAACACAAGGCAGAGGCAGCCCTTGAACTATTAAGAAAAAGGCTGAGAATTTTTGCAAGGGTTCTACGGAACGGTGCATGGAACCGCATAAGCGCAGAGGAGCTCGTCCCCGATGATATCGTACATGTCCGGATGGGAGATCTTGTCCCTGCCGATCTAAGTATTATGGATGGGAATGTGTTGATAGATCAATCCGTTTTGACAGGAGAATCCCAGCCTGTAGAAAGGACAAACGGGGAGAAATTATTCTCCGGATCAATAGTAAAGCGCGGTGAGGCTACTGGTAAGGTCAACGCAACAGGTGCTTCAAGTTATTTTGGCAAGACTGCCGAACTTGTTAGAACTGCAAAAACAACAGGCCATCTCGCGGAATTAATATTTCGTATTGTTAAGTACCTTGTTGCGATGGATGTGATTTTAGTTATTGCCATTTTTGTATATGCAATGGTGACCGGTATCAATCTTGTAGAGATCCTGCCGTTTGCCTTGATCCTTTTAGTGGCTTCTGTTCCTGTAGCTCTTCCCGCTACTTTTACACTTGCCACAGCTATTGCCTCGCTTACTTTAACCAAAAGAGGTGTTTTGGTTACGCATCTCTCTGCAATAGAAGACGCAGCATCAATGGAAGAGCTGTGTAGTGACAAAACGGGTACATTAACATTAAATACTTTAAGTCTTGCTAAGTACAAGGTTTTCCCCCCATTTAGTGATGCTGAAGCTTGCTCCTATGCTGTAATTGCTTCAAATGAAGCAACGCAGGATCCCATAGATCTCGCCATCATTAATTATGCAAAGAGCAGGATAAAAATCGATACTGTAGAAAGAATAAATTTTATACCTTTTGATCCGGCGACAAAAAGGGCGGAAGCGGTCATAAAGAGAGCAGGGATTACGATCCGCGTTGTTAAGGGAGCTCCATCAGTAATAGCACAGTTGATAAGTGAGAAAAATGAGTTGATAGAAGAGTCAAGCAAGCTTGAGGAGCAGGGTTACAGAGTTTTAGCCGTTGCAGTAGCTTCGGATGAAAAATTTAAACCCGTTTGCCTGCTAGCACTTTCAGATCCCCCAAGGCATGATTCAAAAAGCTTGTTGGAGCAGTTAAAAGGTCTTGGAATTAAGGTTAGGATGGTAACCGGCGATAGCACGCTTACTGCAAAATCAATGGCAAAAGAAATAGGTCTCGGAACAAACATATGCACAAAAGAGACTATTAATAATCCGGACGACTGTGACGTGTTTGCCGGTGTTTTTCCCGAAGATAAATTTTATTTGGTCAAAGCTTTGCAAAAGCAAGGCAAGATTACAGGTATGACAGGGGATGGGGTAAACGATGCGCCTGCGCTGAAACAGGCTGAAGTGGGTATTGCAGTATCAAACGCAACCGACGTAGCAAAAGCTGCCGCGAGTCTCGTTTTAACCCAGCCCGGTCTGGTAAACCTTCTTGATGCCATTAAGACCGGCAGGATGGTTTATCAACGTATGCTTACGTATACGATAAACAAAATCTCAAAAACGTTTCAGATATCGCTTTTTCTAAGCCTCGGGCTTTTATTTTTTGGTGTATTTGTTACAACCCCAAGACTGGTTCTTTTACTCCTGTTTGCCAACGATTTTGTTACCATGTCTTTGTCAAACGATAGGGTTGGTTATTCAAGTAAGCCTGACAAATGGAATGTACCCGTATTGATCGGCATATCGCTTGTTGTGGCAGGTGCATGGCTGGCTTACTCATTTGGTGTTTATGCAATAGGACATTATGTCCTGAGAATGCCTTTATCTAATATTCAGACATTCGTTTTCCTGTCATTGGTTTTTAGCGGTCAGGCTACGGTATACCTTGTAAGAGAAAGAGAACATCTCTGGTATTCCCGGCCTGCAACAATTATGCTGCTTGCAACGAGTATGGATCTTGTAATCGTTTCCATTATGGCTGTGTACGGCATTTTGATGACGCCAATACCTTTTACTATAGTGATGAGTCTTTTATTTGGCACATTTATTTTTATGCTTATACTTGATTTTATCAAGGTGCCGTTGATGCATAGAAATGGCTTTGCAAGTACCGAATTACGTGTATAGTGATCGATTTTGTTTGGTGACGCTCTCTGCCCCTGTTCTTGACAGAGATTAAATGTATTGCTACCTAAAGTACAATGAGACAATTTGTATTTTATTCAGAGGCACGTAGCTCAATGGTAGAGCGCTGCTTTCACACGGCAGAGGTCGACGGTTCAATCCCGTCCGTGCCTACCATGTGTGGTATTAAAAGACGAAATTATGTGGATAACTTTGACATTCACAAGCTGTAATGTATAGTAAAAACGATATGCGTTGTTCAGTTAATAACAGCAGACCATTAAAAATTGATTTCTGTATTTTTAAAGACTACGGAGGCATAATAGGCACGTAGCTCAGGGGGAGAGCGCTACCTTGACACGGTAGAGGTCGGCGGTTCGAGACCGCCCGTGCCTACCATTCAGGAATCCGGATGATAAATATTATCTTTGAAAACAAGAACTATTCAATAGAGCAAGGAATCACTATAAAAGATTTCTTGAAAAGTATTGATAAATTATCAGATAAGATTGTAATTGCTAAACTCAATGACGGTTATGTTGATATTTCACATCAATTATCTGAAGATAATGGAGTTCTAAAACCGGTTACCATTGATGAGCCTGAGGGTATAGAAGCACTAAGGCACTCTGCATCGCATTTAATGGCACAGGCAATAAAACAGCTTTTCCCTGATGCGGTACTTGCCATAGGACCCGCCATTGAGGATGGATTTTATTATGATGTTTCTATTCCAACACCGTTCACTACTCAGGAGCTTGAAAAGATTGAAGAACGCATGAAGAAGCTCGCAGAACAGGATATTCCTATAGAACGTATTGAACTTACGAAACCCGAGGCGCAGAAGCTGTTTTCAGAAAAGAAAGAACATTATAAACTCGAACTGCTCAAAGAGATTGAAGGCAAACCGTCTGTATATAAGCAAGGTGATTTTGTTGATCTTTGTAAAGGACCTCACGTACCGTCGACAGGTTATATCAAGACATTTAAATTGCTTTCTACAGCAGGTGCTTACTGGAAGGGTGATGAACATAACGAAATGCTGAAAAGGATATATGGTATCGCATTTCCTGATAAGTCATCTTTAAAGACCTACCTTAATAATATCGAGGAAGCGAAAAAAAGGGATCATAGAAGACTCGGTAAAGAGCTTGATCTGTTTTCTATTGAAGATGAGATAGGTGCTGGGCTTGTTCTGTGGCATCCAAAGGGTGCAATATTACGTCAGATAATCGAGAATTACTGGAAGGAGCTTCATCTTGCATCAGGTTATGGGTTTGTTTACACCCCTCATATTGCAAAGCTGTCTTTGTGGGAAACAAGCGGGCATCTCGGGTTTTACAGAGAAAATATGTTTCCCGCAATGGAACTTGAGAATGTGGATTACCAATTGAAGCCGATGAATTGTCCATTCCATATATCAATATACAAAACAGCCATGCGCAGCTATAGGGATTTGCCAATAAGATGGGCAGAGCTTGGGACTGTGTATAGATTTGAGAGAACAGGGGTTATGCATGGACTTATGAGGGTAAGGGGGTTCACCCAGGATGATGCCCACATATTTGTAACACAGGAGCAGCTTCAGGATGAGATATTAAAGATCCTTAATCTGGCAATAGAATATTTAAAAAGGTTTGGATTTGATCGGTTTAATATTTATCTGTCAACAATGCCTGCAAAACACGTGGGTACGCTTGAGAACTGGGATAAGGCAGAATCGGCACTCAAAGGGGCGCTTGGGGAAAAGGGCTTGACATACAACGTAGATCCTGGAGAGGGCGTATTTTATGGGCCCAAAATAGATATAAAAATAAAAGATGTACTCGGCAGGGAATGGCAGTGTTCTACAATCCAGATAGACTTTAATTTGCCGGAAAGATTTGATGTAGACTACACTGGAGATGATAACAAAAAGCACAGGGTAGTGATGATCCACAGGGCAATAATGGGATCACTTGAAAGATTTATAGGTGTTCTTATAGAACATTACGGCGGAGATTTTCCATTCTGGCTTGCACCAGTTCAGGTAAAGGTAATCGCTATAAACACAAGAAATGTTGATTATTCAAAGAGAATAGTGTTAAAGCTTAAGAATATGGGCATAAGAGTAGAAGAGGATTACAGGGAAGAAACGCTTTCTCATAAAATTAGAGAGGCAACTGTTGAAAAGGTTCCTTATGTTTTTGTAATCGGTGATAGAGAAGAACAGACAAATACTGTAAATATAAGAAAGAAGAAAGATGCAGGGCAAATAACAATGAATGTTGAAGAGATTTCAGAAATGCTTCATACGAAAAATATAGAAAAGGAGAATATATAGAAAAGGAACTTAAATATAATAATAAAATCCAGGCAAGAGAGGTTTTACTTATAGATGCAAGCGGTACACAGCTTGGTAAAATGCCTTTATATCAGGCAATCTCAATTGCAGAACAGGTAGGTTTAGATGTCGTAGAGGTTTCCCCGAATAGTAGTCCACCCGTTTGCAGATTGATGGATTTTGGGAAATATAAATATCAGTTAAAGAAAAAGAGCAAGGATTCGAAAAAGGGTCAAACCGTAATCAAAACAAAAGAAATAAAATTAAGACCAACAACGGATGAGCATGATGTAAAGGTGAAAGTTGACAGAATAAAAAATTTTTTAAAGGATGGATATCGTATAAAAATAGGGATATTCTTAAAAGGCAGAGAGATGATGTATTCAGAAAGAGCATTTAAAATGCTAAATAATATAATAGGCGTACTTTCAGAAGAAGCCATGGTTTCTGAAACGCCAAAACAAATGGGAAAAAGTATTTTTGCGATAGTATCGCCAAAGAGATAAAAGGATTTTTTTAGGAGGATTTGAATGCCGAAGATTAAAACAAAATCAGGTGCAAAGAAGCGTTTTTCTATTACAGGAACCGGTAAGATAAGAGTAAAAGGAGCAGGTAGAAGACATATACTTGAACATAAAACAAGTGCGCAGAAAAAGCGATTGAAAAAGTATATCATACTTTCCGGTTCTATTAAAAAGCAGGTTAAAAGATTGATTCCAACAATGTAGTAATGATAACTACATGACGATTAAAGAGGTGAAGAAATGAGAGTAAAAAAGGGAGTAACAGCAAGGAAAAGGCATAAAAAATACCTTAAACTTGCCAAAGGCTACTGGGGCAGAAAACATTTGATATTTAAAACAGCCAAAGAAGCTGTCGATAAAGCACTTAAGTACAGCTACAGAGATAGAAGGGCGCGCAAACGTGATTTCAGAGCATTATGGATTATAAGAATCAATGCAGCGGTAAGAGAATTCAATATGAGCTACAGTAAATTCATGGCCGGCTTGAACAAGGCAGGTATTGTTGTTAACAGAAAGATGCTTGCAGAGCTTGCTGTCAACAAGCCTGCGGCTTTTCAAAAGCTTGTTGAGTCATCAAAAAAGGCTCAGGGTATAGCATGATCTATGACTACCCTCAAGGAACTGATTGATAAGCTTGATAGTATTGGAAGTGACGCAGAGCAGGCATTATTAGCAATAGAAAACCTCGAACAGCTCGAGTCGTTTAGAATAAAATATCTTGGAAGGTCATCTGGTGCATTAACAGCTCTTTTCAAGCAGATGTCTGGGCTTACTGACGAAGAAATGCCCGTTTTCGGTAAAAAGGCAAATCAATTAAAACAGTTTATACAGAGCCTTTACGAAGATAGGCATGAGCTTATAACACATAAACTTGATGGGGAAAGTGATTTGCCTTCTATAGATATTACCCTTCCGGGAAGGTCAATAAGAAAAGGGCATACCCATCCAATAACAAAGGCCATGAATGAGATCATATCCATATTTACATCAATGGGTTTTCAGACTGTTGATGGTCCCGAGATAGAGCTTGATTACTATAATTTTGAGGCACTTAATATGCCTAAAGAACATCCGGCAAGAGACATGCAGGATACTTTTTATTTTCCGGACGGCTTTCTTTTAAGAACGCAAACGTCACCCGTACAGATAAGAACGATGGAGACGAAAAAACCTCCTGTGAGTGTAATCGCACCGGGCAGGGTATTCAGAAGGGATTGGGATATAACACATACACCCATGTTTCATCAGGTGGAAGGATTGCTTGTTGATAATGGTATAAGTATGGCTAATTTAAAAGGCGTTCTTGAGGAATTTCTTATAGGTTTTTTTGGAAAGGATACAAAGGTAAGGTTTAGACCAAGCTATTTTCCCTTCACAGAGCCAAGCGTAGAAGTTGATATAGGCTGTTTACTCTGTAATGGGGATGGATGCAGGGTATGCAAAGGAACGGGCTGGCTTGAAGTACTCGGCGCCGGTATGGTGCATCCGGAGGTTTTGAGAAGGGTTAAGTATGACGCATCAACCTACACAGGGTTTGCATTTGGTATGGGGGTGGAAAGACTTGCCATGCTTAAATACAATATCAATGATCTTAGATTATTTTTTGAAAATGATTTAAGGTTTTTGAGACAATAAAATGCTTTATTCTTATAATTGGATCAAAAAATTCTTAAATAAAATACCGCCTGTCGGTGACATTTCAAATAGACTAACCATGTCGGGGTTTGAGGTAGAGTCTGTAGAAAGATTATTTGGAGATTTAAAAGGTATTGTTACCGCAGTTGTAAATGGGGTAAAGCCGCATCCATCCGATAAAAATCTATCTGTTGTAAATGTTTCTGCAGGAGAGCATGAATTTATAACAGTTACGGGTGCAAAAGGAATTACGCAGGGAATGATTGTTGCCTACGCGCAGCCAGGGTCTGTTGTTGCAAATAAAAAAACAATTTTAGAACTGAACATTAAGGGCGTAAAATCAGCGGGCATGATCATCTCGGAGGATGAACTTGGAATATTTGAAGCTAAAAGAGAAATTATTATATTTGATAAAGCAGTAAAGCCCGGGTTGGATGTAAAATCCGTGCTTGAACTTGATGACTGGGTACTGGATGTGGCAGTAATGCCCAATAGATCTGATGTTCTAAGCCATTTTGGTATAGCCAGGGAGATTGCGACCATATTTCATTTGAATGTGATACAGCCTTCGTTTGAACTTGATACTATTAGTTATAATAAAGAGAATAAACCCATTGATGTTGAGGTTGAAAATCCTGATGATTGTCCAAGATACGCTATCAGGTTTCTTTCGGATGTAAAGATCGCACAATCACCTTTATGGCTAAGGCTTATACTTGGTAAGATCAAGCAGAAGCCTATAAATAATGTTGTTGATATAACAAACTATGTAATGTTCGCAATAGGACAACCTTTACATGCATTTGATGGCGAAAAGGTGCATGGTGGAAAGATTATAGTAAGGCGTGCAAAGAATGAAAAATTGATTACACTTGATGGGGTGGAGCGTATACTTACCGATCAATCCCTTGTCATAGCAGACGATTCTAAACCTGTTGCAATAGCAGGTATAATGGGTGGAGCTATCAGCGGTATAACAGAGAATACGCGGTATGTGCTTCTTGAAAGTGCATTATTTGATTCCGGACTTGTAAGAACAACAGGCAGAAATCTTGGTTTATCTACAGAAGCCGGATACAGATTTGAAAGGGGTGTTGACTCAAACCTTCCAAGGCTTGCATCGGATATGGCATCTTACCTTGTATCGGGATTGGCAGGTGCAAAGGTTTACAGGCTTGTAGATAGTTACAAAAAAAGATACAAGAAGCGCAGAGTTACTACTACAATACAGGTATTAGGGAGATTGATAGGCATTCAGCTTAACATTAAAACCGTACAATCGGTTTTAAGATCCATACACTGTGATGTTAATAGGATTCGTGCAAATACGCTGTCTATAGAACCGCCGTCATTCAGGCTTGATCTTAAGGAGTCTGCTGATTTTTCGGAGGAGATTGCAAGGCTTATAGGTTATGAGAAGATACCATCTGTTTTACCTTTAAAGGCTGCCGCTAATGTTGCACCTCCACTGCCTTATAAATATATAAATATTATCAAAGAAAGGCTTTTATCTATGGGTTTTGATGAGGTGATCAATTACAGTTTTTATAGCGATACGGATCACAGTATTGTTGGAGGAGATGCTTTAAGGCTTACAAATCCGCTTAATGAACAAACAACAAATATGCGTAAAAACTTGATACCGCTATTGATCAAAAACACGCAGTTTAATCTTTTCAGGCAGATAGAAGATCAGAAATTATTTGAGATAGGGAATGTTTATTTTAAACAGGCAGGAAAATATGTAGAGGAATTACACCTGGCGGGAACTATAACTGGAAATCGTTATCCTTTGCACTGGGCTTTTAAAAGCGAGCATACCGACATATTTGATTCTATTGGTATAGTCGAAGACATTATGAATGTCCTTGGTTTTAACGATAAAATAACTAAAGAAAAAACATCTCATAATTTTCTTAACGATGATTCGGTGTTGTTTAGTTATAACAATATGAATATCGGATATGCAGGCGGACTGACGAATGACTTGCTTGATAAGTATGATATAAAACAAAAAGTTTTTGTCTTTGATGTATCACTTGACCATATATTAATGAATGTAAAACCAGAAACGAGATACAGAGAGGTCCCTAAGTATCCTCATATAGTAAGGGATCTTTCAATCGTAAAACCCGTTTCTCTTACCTCGGCTAAAATTATAAATGGGATTAAATCACTTGGTATTGATTTACTTATTGATATTTCTCCTTTTGATCTGTATATTGACAATAAGGATATATCAAAGCATAGTATAACCTATAGGTTTATTTTTAGGGCTGAGGATAGAACATTAAAAGATGAAGAAGTTGATTTATATATGAAGACAATAATGAATCATGTTGTTAACCAATACGGTGTTAAGTTGAAGATTCAAGGAGGCATACTATGACAGTAACCAAGGCAGATCTTGCAGAACTCATATATCAAAATATAGGATTTGCAAAAAAGGATGCTGCGGATTTGGTAGATACCTTTTTCAACCTTATAAAAGAAGCAATGATTAAAGAAGAGCAGGTAAAAATAAAAGGTATCGGAACTTTTTATACACGCTCAAAAAGGGCAAGGAAGGGTAGAAATCCTAAAACAAATGAATCCTTAACGATCTCGGCCAGAAAGGTTGTATCTTATAAAGCAGGAACCTCTCTCAAGAAGCTGCTAAAAGTAAATAAAAAAAATAAAACAGCTCCACATGACGGAGACTGAACTTAAAGGTAAGGAGTACTATAGAATCGGTGAAGTTAGCAAGTTAACCGATGTAAAAGACTATATTATTCGTTACTGGGTTTCAGAACTTCCATCTATAAAACCCATAGTAACCCCAACAGGATACAGACTTTTTAAAAAAAATGATATTGAAATTATAAGAACGTTGAAACGTTTGATATATGATGATGGGCTGACCCTTGAGGGTGCAAAAAAAAGATTATTCTCAGATAAGGATGAGCAGAAAGAGCAAAAGATGAAACAGTTGAAAAACATACTTAATACTGTTAAACAAAATTTGATGGAGCTTAAGCACAGGCTTGATACATAATTATGTCGGGGCGTGGCGCAGTTTGGCTAGCGCACTCGCTTGGGGTGCGAGAGGCCGCCCGTTCGAATCGGGTCGCCCCGATAGCTGGATTCTTTGATGACCGTTAATATCCTTGTAACCAATGATGATGGTGTTTATTCAAATGGTATAAAGTCGCTTGCTCATGAGATGAGCAAGATTGGCAATGTTTATGTAGTAGCGCCTTTGACAGAAAAAAGTGCAACAAGCCATTCTTTAACGCTTCACAGGCCCTTAAGGGTCAAGCAGATAAATAAACACTCGGTATATGCTGTTAATGGAACTCCAACAGATTGTGTAAACCTCGCGATCAACGGGCTTTTAAAAATAAAAACGGATATTATCATATCGGGAATAAATATTGGCCCGAATCTGGCGGACGATATTACATATTCAGGTACTGTAGCAGCGGCAATTGAAGGCACGTTACAGGGCATACCTTCAATAGCTATCTCGGTAGCTGGAAGAAAAAAAATATATTTTAAACCTGCACAAGATGTTGCTAATAAACTTATAAGAAAGGTGCTTAAAAACGGTTTGCCTGAAAATGTATTCTTAAATGTTAACGTACCCAACATACCTTCGAACAAGATCATGGGCTACAGATATACGCGTCTCGGCAAAAGACGTTACGGTGAACCGATTGTAGAAAAGGCAGATCCGAGAGGAGAAAAATATTACTGGATAGGCGGTGATGTGCTTGGAGACACGCCTGTTGAGAATTCCGACATAAAGGCTGTGGAGCACGGTTATATATCTATTACACCAATCAAGCTTGATCTTACCGATTATAATTTTTTGGTACATTTGCTAAACTGGAGGCTGTGATTGAAACTAGATTCCGGCAATCATGCTTTATCATACGGCAGAGAGAAGATGGTTCAGGAGCAGTTGATCAATAGAGGTATCAAAACAAAAAGGGTGATAGATGCATTTAAAAAGGTTCCCCGGCATTTGTTCATAGAGGACGGACTTATCTATCAGGCGTATAGCGATCATCCTTTACCGATAAGTGAAGGGCAAACCATATCTCAGCCTTATATTGCTGCTCTTATGACAGAATATCTTAAACCTGAATGCGATGATACTATACTTGAAATAGGTACCGGATCCGGTTATCAAACAGCAATACTTGCAGAACTATCCTTGAAGGTTTACTCCGTAGAACGGATTGGCAGTATTGCATCGAATGCAAGGAAGCTTCTGGATAAACTTGGGTATCATAATGTAATGATTATTATTGGAGATGGGACAAAGGGTTTTCAAGAAAAGGCTCCTTATGATGGTATTATAGTAACTGCGGCAGCACCAGATATCCCAGAGCCATTTCTTCAACAGTTGAAAGATGGAGGCAGAATTATTATACCTGTCGGAGATGAGTATTCTCAAACGCTTGTAAGGATAACTAAAAATGGCAGGGATTTTAATAGAGAAGAACTCAATGCATGCAGGTTTGTTAAGTTAATAGGTGAATATGGCTGGAAGGCATAAAAAACATCACTTTATGACACGATGGTATTTCAGAGGGATCTCAGATTTTGGTAGCAGGGCAGGGTTTCAAACCCAGACCTGCAATCCTGTTGCATTTCGGGGATTAACATATCTCTCTGCGATCCTTTTTATATGGTTTGTAACAGCATGCGGTATTCCTTATGGCGTTTACCATACTGTTGAAAAAGGTCAAACACTTTACACCATATCCCGTGTCTACGATGTTCCGCTTAAAGATATAGAAAAGGCAAACGGAATAAATGATCCGTCAGCCATTAAACCGGGTGAAGAGCTATTCATACCAGGTGCACAAAAGACTATGAATGTGCCTCCAACTGCGGAACAGAATAATGTGCAGCAACCTTATCCTATTCAGCATGAACCGGTAAAGCATGCAAACATGAAGAGTATTTATTATAATAAAAATGCGCACAGCATACCGGGCGTCTTTATCTGGCCTGTACGTGGAACGGTTACACAAGACTTCAACACATCAAACGGTGATAGACATGACGGCATAGATATTAAAGCGCAAACGGGTACGCCGATACTGGCAGCAGCAGCAGGTACGGTTATATACAGTAATGATACCATCAAGGGTTATGGAGATATGGTTATCATCAAGCATAATGATGGTTTTGTAACCGTATATGCCCATAATGCCGTTAATCTTGTAAAACAGGGCCAGGAGGTAAAACAGGGTGAAATCATAGCAAAGGTCGGGCGGACAGGGTATACTACGGGTCCGCATCTTCATTTTGAAATAAGGCTGCATGCAATACCGGTTGATCCTCTAAAATATTTATCAAGACAGTAATAAACATAAAGACTATGTGGAATATAATCATTACCGGCTTAACATCGCTTTTTACAGACATATCGAGTGAGATGATCTATCCTCTCATCTCGCTTTATCTGCTCGCTCTTGGTTCAAGCCCTGCACTTATCGGACTTATTGAAGGCTTTGCAGAGAGTACTGCAAGTATCGTTAAGGTTTTTTCAGGTGCTCTATCCGACAGGATTAGAAAAAGAAAATCGCTCGCGATTCTTGGATACGCATTCTCGCCTATCGGGAAATTCTTTATGTGGCTGGCAAAAGGCTGGAGTCTTGTGTTTGTAGGCAGAACACTGGACAGGTTCGGTAAAGGTATAAGAACAGCACCAAGAGATGCAATTATAGCGGAATCAAGCAGTTCTGAAAAAAGAGGTGCATCCTTTGGTCTTCATAGAGCCATGGACACACTCGGCGCTGTCATTGGCATTGTAATAGCCATTATTATAATGAAGTATCTCGGGCTTAATGAGGGCTTGCACACCGTGCAGAATATTCAATCTTATCTGCCTGCATTCAAAACAATCATACTCATAAGTCTTATTCCTGCTGCTATAGGTGTTGCAGTCCTGTTCCTTGTAAAGGAAACAGGCACCGGCAAACCGCTGGCACACAACATCTCATTGGGATGGTCAAAGCTCGACAGAAAGTTGAAGGCTTTTCTTATCGTAACATTTATATTTACACTCGGGAACTCTTCAAACCAATTCTTACTGATGCGTGCCAAGGGCATCGGTTTTTCAGTTGAAGGGGTACTACTTTTATATCTTGTTTACAATCTTGTTTATGGAATTATTTCATGGCCTGCGGGAAGGCTTTCAGACAGGATAGGAAGGAAAACGCTGATCTCTTCAGGCTATTTTGTTTATGCAATCGTTTACGTGGGCTTTGGTTTGACCAACACAGGCTCTGCCATGTGGATATTGTTCTCAGTTTATGGTCTGTATATAGCCTTTACAGAAGGAGTCGAAAAGGCGCTGGTTTCGGATATAGCACCAAAGGATCTCAAGGCTACTTTAATAGGTTTGCATGCGACGCTTGTTGGGATAGGTCTGTTTCCAGCTTCGTTGCTTGCCGGACTTATATGGGATACTCTTGGACCCCAGTTCACATTCTACTTTGGTGGCATAATGGGTATTATAGCGGCTGTTGGAATGCTGATAGTGTTGTGATTGATATTGTCAGGGGGGCTTTATAAGTATATGCCGGTGATTGCCGACTTCAAAGTATTCCACAAGAAGTCTTTACTACTTTTAAAAGCATCTGGATTCCCCGTGGGGTTTATCCCTCCTGCGGCGGGACGGGAATGACACAGGGAGGATAATACCGCCCGGGCGGGAAATTAACAATCCAGAGTCAGGGTAAAATTTTTGCCGCGCCAATAAGAGAGGTGAATTGTTTGATACCTGCATCTGAGATATAATCACGGAGCTGCCCTACAATCGCCGATGTAATAGCCGGGTTTATGAAATTTGCAGTGCCTACCTGAACCGCTGCTGCACCTGCAAGGGCATATTCTATTACATCTTCTGCAGTAGAGATGCCCCCACAACCTATTATTGGGATACGAAGCATGCCATAGGTATCATATACGAGCTTTAGTGTTATAGGCTTGATTGCGGGTCCTGACAGCCCGCCTGTCTTTGCACCGAGGAACGGACGTTTATTTTTCATATCGATAGCCATTGCAGGATAGGTGTTTGCAATGCTCACAGCATCTGCCCCTCCTTTCTGGGCAGAGACCGCAGTATCAATTATACTGGTAACCATGGGTGACAGCTTAACAATAAGGGTTTTACCGGTTTTGTTTCTTACCTTTTGTGTAATTGCATGCACAACAAAGGGATCCTTCCCAAACTCAGCACCGCCTGCCTTTACGTTCGGGCATGATATGTTCAGTTCAATACCGTCTATACGTTTAATCCTGTCCAACCTCCCGGCAAGCTCCGCGTATTCGTCTATAGAGGTACCGAAGATATTGACGATAATCTTAGTGTCGATGTTTTTTAATTGAGGCAGAACACCGCTGAGAAATGCGTCCAGTCCTATATTCTCAAGACCGATAGAGTTTATCAATCCAGAAGGGGTCTCCTTGATCCTCGGCTCAGGATTGCCTTTTCTCGGCTCAAGGGACAACCCCTTTGTTACAAACCCGCCGATACTTTCGAGGGAGATAAAATTTTTATATTCAATTCCGTAGCCGAATGTGCCGGAAGCACCTATGATTGCGTTCTTAAGGCATATCCGTCCGATTTTTACCTGTAATAATTTTTTATTCATTTTTCTCACATCCCTGAATTCTTGCGTGAAATCTTGAATCATCAGCCGGAAAATTGCAACAAGAAAATGAGAACCCCCTCTGATACTTTTATTGACGCCTGTATATCAGCTCTGATAAGTCTGGCTTACTATGGATCAACAGGCAGCAGACACGACAGGCGTCTCATCCGGAGAGGCATTAAAAAGGCTGAAGCAGGACGGCTATAACGAATTGCCGTTTTCAAAACGGAGAAGCATCCTAAGGATCGCCTTCGATGTCATCAAGGAACCCATGCTGCTTCTGTTAGTGGCATGCGGTACGCTATACTTCACAATCGGAGACATCAAGGAGGCGGCGATCCTCGTCAGCTTTGTGTTTGTGGTCATAGGCATTACCCTGTACCAGGAGAGGAAAACCGAGAGGGCACTTGAGGCACTCAGAGACCTCTCCAGCCCGAGAGCCATGGTCATACGGGACGGAAAACACATCAGGATCCCGGGCAGGGAGGTTGTAACAGACGACATCGTGATAGTTTCAGAGGGCGACCGTGTACCCGCTGATGCCGTGCTTTTAAATTCCAACAACGTGACCGTGGATGAATCACTCCTTACCGGCGAGTCTGTCCCTGTGCGGAAATCGGCATGGGACGGGGTGCAGGAAATGAACAGTCCCGGCGGAGACGACCTGCCGTTCATTTATTCGGGCACCCTCGTGGTACAGGGTCAGGGTACGGCAAGGGTCATCAGGACAGGACTGAATACAGAGCTGGGTAAGATAGGAAAGATACTGCAGGTCCTTGAGCCCGAGGAGACCTTACTTCACCGTGAGACACGACAGCTTGTGCGCAATTTCACAATCTTCGCTGTGGCCCTCTCAGCTCTTGTGATAGTCATCTACGGCATCACAAGGGCAAACTGGTCCAATGGCTTTCTCGCGGGGCTTACCCTTGCCATGGCCATACTGCCGGAGGAATTCCCTGTTGTACTTACCATATTCCTTGCACTCGGTGCATGGAGGATTTCAAAAGAGCACGTCCTGACCCGCAGGGTGTCGGCCATCGAGACCCTCGGTGCTGCGACCGTCCTATGTGTGGACAAAACAGGTACACTGACGCAGAACAGGATGTCCGTTGCAAAATTATACTCCAGCAACGAATTCTTTGACCTTGCCCCGAATTATAAAAAATCGCTGCCCGAAAACTTCCACCAGCTTCTTGAGTTTGCGATCCTCTCAAGTCAGAGTGATCCGAGAGATCCCATGGAAAGCGCCCTGAAGGGCCTTGGGAACGATCTGCTGTCGCATACGGGACACCTGCATACGGACTGGGAAATGGAGCATGAATATTCGCTTTCAAAAGAACTGCTTGCCATGTCGCGGGTCTGGAAATCCGCAGACGGGAAAGATTACGTAATAGCTGCCAAGGGTGCACCCGAGGCAATAGCGGATCTGTGCCACCTGAGTCCCGGAGAAAAAGAACGCCTCGCGGAAAATGTCAGTATCATGGCAGGGGAAGGTCTCAGGGTCCTAGGCATAGCCAAGGCGTATTTCAGCCTGCACGACCTGCCGCGGATCCAGCACGACTTTGATTTTCAGTTCATAGGTATTATCGGGTTCGCCGACCCCATACGGCCGTCTGTACCAGAAGCACTAAGGGAATGCTATGGTGCGGGGATACGGGTGATTATGATAACAGGTGATTATCCTCTTACTGCCAAAAGCATCGCCGCACAGATCGGGCTAAAGGCGTCGGACGAGGTGCTCACAGGAGCGGAACTTGACCGTATGCACGACGATGAGCTGATGGTGAGGCTGAAGACCGTGAATATCTTTGCACGGGCAGTACCCGAACAGAAGCTGCGCATCGTCAATGCACTCAAGGCCAATGGGGAGATCGTTGCTATGACCGGCGACGGAGTAAACGATGCACCTGCACTGAAGGCCGCGCACATAGGCATAGCCATGGGGGCGAGAGGGACGGATGTGGCCAGGGAGGCTGCTTCCCTTGTGCTTCTGGACGATGACTTCTCATCCATCGTGAAATCCGTCAGGATGGGAAGGAGAATATACTACAACCTTAAGAAGGCAATGGCATATATTCTCGCCATACACGTACCGATCGCGGGTATATCCCTTATACCCGTGCTGTTCGGATGGCCGCTGATCCTGATGCCCGTACACATAGCGTTTCTCGAACTCATCATAGACCCGTCAAGCTCTGTCGTGTTCGAGGCAGAGGCTGAAGAAACGGACGTAATGAAACGCAGGCCGCGCAGGTTTGAAGAACGGCTGTTCAACAGGCGGACGTTTGGCATAAGTATACTGCAGGGAGGTATAGTTCTCGCCATCGTGCTCGCTATTTTCATTATTTCGATGCACATGGGACAAACAGAGACGGAATCCAGGACGCTTACTGTTACAACTCTGATCATAGCAAACCTCGGGCTTATCCTGACCAACCGTTCATGGTCCAGGACCATAGTGTCGACGCTGGGTATAAAGAACAGGGCACTTTGGGGGGTCGTTTCTGGTGCGATGGTGTTCCTTGTCCTTACTATCTACGTACCGTTTCTGCAAAGCCTTTTTAGATTCTCAACACTCAAGCCTCTTGACATAGGCATCTGTTTTGGTGCAGGGCTGCTAAGTATCGGGTGGTTTGAGACAATAAAGCTTTACGCACAATTAAAAAGAAAAAACATGTAAATTTATTGGATAAGCTAAGAACAACTGTCGGTCTGTGTAGCCCTTCTTGTTCTTATAAAACTACTTTAACCCAAGCAATGCATTTTTTGGTTAAAGTTGAAAGATGAACTGTAGTACTTTAAACTCTGATAATGAGTTTCTTGATAATCACATACGCGAGAGGGATAAGAATAATCAGGAATAGTAGATCGTACACGGATACCCTGCCCGTTGTATTGCAACTACAACCGGCAGATGATGGACATGTTTCAGGTCCATCAGGCAGGTACGGTGGATAGAAGTTCTGAGGGTTATACCTTGCCATTAAAGTAAGATAAGACAGAGTTGCCTCCCATACATGAGGTATTGCAACTCTATCGTTATAATATTCTTTGCCTGTGGTAGTATTTGTCATTACTACGGCAACCTCTCCCATATGCCCGGTATCCTGTGTTGGTACGTTATAAAGTAGATCGTATATCAATGGATCTAAATGATTAATTCCGGATGCGTTATTCTGGAACATGGCTGCAAGTGCAACTGTTGCCTTACCAATATATGAAATAACAGGTACCTGATACGTAAGTGCAGGCGTGATCTGCCCCAGAAGATAATTAGACTGATCCTGCATTATTGTAGATGTGTACGGCAAAAACTCTGCAGGCCAGATTGCCCATGACGCTGCACCAATATTATTAGTATATTGAGTTGATGATACATAAAAATTGGTGATTATTGCCTGTTTTAATTGATCAGCCCTGACCTGCCACTGTGCCGCATCATTTGTATCATTCATGTATTTTGCAGCCTGGATGCCCGACTCTATGCCAAGCCATGCTGCAATAGCACCCTGTAATGTTTGTGTTTGTACAGGGTTATCATCTTCGTTTGCATAACATTGCAGATTATTTGATGTATCTTTACAATTGACCAGTGCTTGTGTGCCGAGTTTTATGGAAGACCAAACCCGATTCATGTAATTTACTCTTTCGCATGCTGCTGGCAGAAAACCCGTATGTATCCACATTGTCCAGACGGCAAGTCCTGTTTCATCGATCTCAAAAGGTATTGGTCCGCCGGGCATGCCGTCGGCATAAAAATTCATATCAAAGCTGCCGGCAGGGCCGTTATTGGTGGCAGTTTTTCTTTGAACCTTTGCATAAAATAAGTTATGCTTTGTGACCATATCATGATAACCCGCTATATCAAGCGCATAATTAATAAAAGAACCGTCTCTGGGCCAGTCTTCTGCATAAGGAGGCTGTGTTGATATTGAAGCAACAATAGAGCCTGTTATATTGTCTGTTGCTAATCTGATGGTGATTAATGTTCTTTTTGAAAAATTCAGGATCGTCTTATCCTGCGTGGAAGGCAGTTGCGCCGTGGAGAGCCAATTATGCCACCACGTATTCGTGTTATCAAGTATAGCCTGCCAGCCAAGATTTTTAGCATAATCAATGTCAGATTGCGCATCGGTATAATCTTTTGCAAATGAGAAATAAACCGTAAAGCTCATCTTGCCTTGTGCATCAAGGGAGAATTGCTTTATTACAGCTCCGTCCGCTTCGCATTCTGCTGCAAGACTATCTTGTAAATCGCCATTGTAAGCCGCATAATAGGCATCCTGCGGAGTATAGGGATTTATTACATTTCTGCCTGGGGAGCACAATGTTACAGAATCATTGCCTACCTGAAAGCTGTCGGGCGTAAAGTCAAAACCTATAACTCCATAAACACCGTTTGGCAGGTTATTGATGTTTGATAAGAAAGACTGCACCGATGATTGATCAGGTATGCCTGAGAATAAGGTCGCTACATGAGAAAAATTTTGATCCCCCGGCATAAAATGTACAAGCTCATTATCTGAGGTATCATAAAGGCATGCATAATCATTCTGTGTTTCATCAACCCAATCATCCATTGGCAAATATTCTGTTTTGTTGAGGCAAGGACCGAGATTTTCAAAGTACACGAATTTCAGGTTATTTATTGAATTGATGGTAAGATTGTCTATAACATAATGTCTGACGAGTACGTCTTTATCGGGCATAACAAGATCATACTGTGTAACCATTATACCATTTGCGATCGATGTGTACTGCGTAACAAGCACGTCAGAATCGGCTGATAGATAGTATTGTTGTGTTGTAAATGTTGGATCCCTTAACCATACCATACCCGAGATAGGCATACCTGCTGTAAAATATAGGCCCGCAAAACTACCCATATTATCTGCGGCACCAAAATGCGGTAGAGTTCTTGCTGATTCTGTTGGTAAGACACCGGATGATGCAGTTTTGTAAGTAAGTTGATTATAATAACTCGGATTTGGCCATCTGAGAACCGTTATTGTTCCATGCTGTGATATCCCAACACTTAAACCTCCATTTCCCACCTCTCCATTAATATTAGTAGCACCAAATGGTTCTATCGAATCAGCATATAGATTTGTACTAAAATTTATTATAAGCAGAGCCAGACATACTTTTAATAACTTCATATAATTTTACCCCCCCTTGTACAATATAATTGAATCATTTATTTACTTCAATTTGCATTTTCCGGTATTAACTTTTAACATAGGATATATTTTATACAGTGGATTTTTTGAGCTTTTCCCAATCTTTATTAAATATATCAATACCTTTATCCGTTAATGGATGCTTAATAAGCTTTTCAAGCACATTGAATGGGACTGTAGCTATATGCGTGCCTATGAGTGCTGCCTGAACAAAATGAAGCGGGTGCCTTATACTTGCCGCAATGATCTCTGTTTCAAATAAATAATTATCAAATATGGTAACGAGCTGTTCCAAGAGATCCATGCCGTTGCCCGATATATCATCTATTCTGCCTATGAATGGACTTACGTATCTTGCACCTGCTTTTGCAGCAAGTAATGCCTGTGAAGCTGAAAAGATCAATGTAATATTTGTTTTAATGCCTTTTCCCTTAAGTCTTTTTACGGCTATTAATCCCTGTTCACACATAGGCACTTTTATTACTATCTTTTCACTCAACTTTGAGAGTGCTTCTGCTTCTTTAATCATTCCGTCTGCATCCGGCGAAACCACCTCCGCATTTATGGGACCATCTACCAATCTTATTATCTGCTTAAGCTGTTCTATCGGCTCCTTACCTTCTTTTGCTAAAAGGCTTGGATTTGTTGTTATTCCGTCAACAACGCCGATTGCTATGCCATTTTTTATATCTTCAATATTTGCGGTATCAAGAAAGATTTTCATATTTTAGCTCCTTTATGTTTATCTATTGAACAAGACCTCCGGTTTTATACAAACCGGCAGAATCTATATTTTAGCAAAAAAGCAAACAGTACATTTATTAACCATCGCTTTCCCGGATTCCAGTTTACACTGGAATGATACTCAGTAACGATGTAGCAAGCTATAGCGGTATTAGCATCTTAAAAGAACGTATATCCAATACTTCCTTCTATAGATTGCCTATCAAACATATGCGCCTCAAAATTGAAAAACAGATATGGGTTAATAAACTGATCCATACCGAACACAGCACCTACATTATACGTTGAATTGTAAGTTATGCCTGGAAATGAAAGATTAACATTAGAACCATTCAATCCGCAATAGAGGATTGTATTCGCATTTTTTACGGCCCCCAGAATAGCCCCTTCATACTCAAAGTATTGTGCCGTTTGGTTGCTATTACCGCTCTGGATATTGTAAACATCGGCAGATATGTTTACCGTGAACCTGCTCCTGTGCGGATCCGGCAAAGAAAGTCTTACCCCGCCGCCAAAAGCACCGCCCATATAACCTTTAAAAGACGGGTTTGACAACCATAGATCGGAGAACCCTCCATCAGCAAATATACTCAATTCGCTTACAGGGTCATATCTTAATAAAGCTGTAAATCCTTTTGACGTTATATTCGTATCCGGCAACCTTTGTTTATTTGGAGATACGTTGATCATCTCAAAATTGATACCGAAATCCAATGATAGATCCCCCGACTTCTGTCCTACGGCTAAAGAGCCTATTGGAACTGCTATCGCTTTACCTGCAAATAATAGCACGATCACACAAGCAAATAAAACTTTTGCATGGTATAACTTCATACTGACACAATATGTAACGAATAAAGCTATGAAGTGTCAAGAGATTGTAGGGGGACATGGTTAAATAAATTTCACAAGGCAGAGCAAACTTAATACACCTTTGTTGCTTCTATGGTATCAAGCGGTGTGCCATTGGGTGTTGATATGCCACCAAGTGCATATACATATCCATTATAACTTACTGCTGAAAGCTTGTATCTGTGAAGATTCAATGGGGTAGCTGTCTGCCAGCTAACCATCCCCTGTTCATTTAAAATTAGAGCACAAAAGGTATATATTTTTTATTAAATTTTACTGTATCTTTTTAAGTATCTGTGTAGCGGTGATCAGCCATCTGTTATTATCATTTACAAATGTCCACTGCACTTCTGTTAATTCTGTAATCGTCTCGGGTATAAGGCTTTTTGTTACTATTGATGTCTTTTGATTCATGATTGCTGTGGCCGTATTACCTGACACATTGATGGATATTTTTGAGAATGAAACATCTATTTTCTGATAACGATTAAAGTAATTCTCAAGGGTACTCGCATTTTGAGCTCTATTTCCTGCGAGATCCTCAAGAGCTAAACCTACGTTCTTTTGCGCCATTGCCTGTTTCTGTCTATTTATTATGGCTATGATCTCTTTTTTTGCTACATCCGCTGGAGACGGCTGAAGCTTTGAAGAAGGCACATTAACGGTTACTTCTTCGGGTTGTTTTTTTGCAGGAGTTGAAGATGTTGTTTTGACGTATATCTCTCTGTGTAAAGGTTTTACATGTTTCTTAGGATTTTCAGCTTTTGCTTTATTCGTTGCCGGTTCTTTGTTTGATTCAATAGGTCTTGGTACAGGCTGGAGTTGAGACGGTATGGAAGTCTGCGATGGTGCAGTACCTTCCGTTTTTAGTGTGATGGTGATCTCTTCCTCTTTTTTCTTTTTTGAGCATGCCGTTATAATCAGACCAAAAACGGTAACCGTGGTAACGCTTATGTAGATGAGTTTTTTATAATTCATATGCAATCTCATATATCTGCTGGGCATCTTTTTTACCTTTTACATATACCTTTTCAAGCGGGTTTGCATGCACGTTGTCCTTTATAGCCTGATACGTTATTTCACTTACAAGGATCTGTCCACCTTTTGTAAGTCCCTCAATCCTTGAGGCGAGGTTAACAGTATCTCCTATTACAGTATATTCAAGTCTTCTTTCAGACCCAACGCTTCCTGCCACAACGGGTCCTGTCGCAATACCGCAGCCAACCTGAAGATGCCTTGTTTTGCCGTTTTTTTCCCATTCATCATTTAGCTTTTTCAAAGCCTTTTGCATGTCGATCGCAGTTTTCACAGCCCTTAACGGGTCATCTGTGTGTGCATAAGGAGTCCCAAAAACTGCCATTATCGCATCTCCGATATATTTATCCAGTGTACCTTCATATTGAAAAATTACGTCAACCATTGCCGTAAAATATTCTTTAAGTATGCTCACAACCTCTTCCGGTGAAAGTTGTTCCGACATGGATGTAAACCCTCTTATATCCTGAAATAGAACCGTTGTAATCCTCTTTTCCCCTGTTATGGCAACGCCTTTCTCCTTTATCAATGCCTCTGCAACGTGTTCCGATACGTATCGTTTAAAGGTTTGTTTTATGTGTTCTCGCTCCCTTAAACCTTCAATCATAAAATTAAAGCTTGATGCAAGCATCTGTATCTCATCCCTTGTTTTTACATCTACATATTGATTAAGATCCCCATGCTCTACATTTTTCATGGCATCGACTATCTTATAAATGGGTTTTGTAATATTCAAGGATAATCCAAATGAAGCCATAATGCCAATAATAATAAATGCAAGTGTGAAAAATAGCGTAACAATTCTTGCACTACTTACAGATGCATCAAATCTATACAGAGAATATCCGATACTCATTGTTCCTATAAAGCGATTGGCGGGTTTTAATACTACATCTATTGGAAGTAAATGCCCGAGTTGATCAAGCACATTATCTGCAGAGGATTCGGGTGCCTTTGTTATCTTATCTTTTATTGCATCCTGGATCTCTCCGGCGAGTATATTACTTTGAGTTCCTGTTATTCTTGTGAGTAAAGGGAGATTGATCTCCGTATCAATTATATTACCTTTCTCATCAGCAATAACAACATAGAGTATGTTGTTATCAAGCTGCGGTGCGAATTTTAAAAACTGTTTCGCAAATGCCCATGGATCTGTACCATTCCCTCCAAGCAGTGCAAGGGCGCCCGTAATCTGAGCCATGCTTATAGCTTTTGACCTTATTTCGGTGCGCATGGTTGACTCCTGCCGTATTACGGATGTGTATGCAACTATGATCATGATGATCAAAATAAGCATTGCAACGAGCAACCCAAGTTTGAGTTTTAGACTGAAAAAACCTGTACTACTCATAACATAAGGTAGTCAAGACCCATTACATAGATATAATGATAGCCAAGAATAAATGAATCATAAGGAGCATATTTCATAGAAGCTGTAAAAAATAATTTTGGAGTTATGCTGACCCGTATGCCTGGGACAAGATCAAGTTTCCACTGCAGTATTGTTGTATTGTTTGCTAAATTTTCAACGTTGCCTCCATACATCCAGTTAAGTTCAAAAAATCCTGAAAAAGATAATCCAAGCGGTACGCTAAAAGCTGTGTTTGCAACGATTATATTGTTTTGCTTGGTATTTGTTGAAGGCTGCCTGCCGGTGTATCTATATCCGGCATTTGAATCCCACTGAACAATCCCAAGCTCTTTTGTGTATGCAAGATCAACCTCAAGATCGGTACCTTCGCTTCCCACCTGTTCAAACCCTGTTGGTAAATATACGGTACCGTATACCGCAAGCATTGGCGCTTTTAGAAATTGATACATAAGCCTTATAGCGGGATTGCTTAAGCCGCCACCTGTGTTTGAAATATAGAATGCATTTGTAGTTAGATTCGTCTGTCCCCAGTCAAAAGACACATAAGGGATGCTCATAGAAAGATTCATATCCGATGTGATATTATAACTTGCATTCAATATCTTATATATAAGCCTTTCTCTTGGATTTCCACTAAACTCATCCCATATATCTTTCCCGAGATAACGATCGACCTGAACATAATACACATAAAACCCCGTATCCATCATCCCCCCCTGGCCGGTTTTTGCCGTTAATGTGAACAAGGGGAATGTTGTCTGACTTTTACCCTGTATTGATGCAATACCTCCTATTGCGCCAAGCTGGGCATAAGCATTGGTTTCGACAGCCATTAATAATATTATTAAGTATAGAAACCTTTTCATCCACTCACATTTTTATTTGAGGTTTGGTACCGGCATTGTTGTACTCACATGGGATTCAATCCAGTTATACATAATGGAATCAAGCTTTGAAACGTTCGGATCTGATAAAAGCATATCAAGGTGCGTATGCATCGGCATGATATGTATGTCGAAACCGCATGAAGTTCTCAGTTGATTATTACAGTTCCTTGCCGATGGTAGCATATCCCTGTATTTATAAAAAACCGTCTCCGATTGCTCAAGACCGCTGCCTCCGCCAAGTGCAAGAACGGGTGCATCCATCTGCGGAGTATGGATTACATACATACCCTGCTGCCACCTCCAATCCGACGTTCCTCTGACACCGTAATCATCGCCTATTGATAAAACATCAAGTGCTAGTCTCAACGGAAAATACCACTCAAAAAAGCTTGTATAGGTATTTGAAAGTGCTGCTGCGAGGTCATTTATGTATGTTATGTGTCCTGCGCTGTTCCATGTATAAATCATTGTGCCTTGATCCGTCGGCTGTGAAATGGTTACACCGGGAAACAATGTATTTGTCGCCGTTTTAAGCGGTCCATTCGCGCTACCCAATGTTCCGATAAGGATACTGATAGGGTTAAAGTGCCTGTCTATTGTAAACCCGAGCATTGCCTGATTTGTAGCTTTGAATTGGGTATTGCCGTATAACAATGCTGCAATAAGCGAGAAAACCGGGTCTTTGAGCAGGGTTGTCTGCACATCTGGTTCAAAGTAGTCATACAAGCCTTCTATCTCAAAAAATACCAGCAGTTTGTTTACCATACTGCCAAGGGAAGGACTGATGTAATTAAACAGGCTTGCAGCTAATACATTATCAGGGGTTGAGCGTATCTGATACAAACCGGGTATGGGAATTGTAAAACCTGAAAGCTCTATCGAGTTGCCTGTTTGTGTGGATATGTAATCAGAAGACGTCATTGTTTGGAATAATCCGGAACCACCGCCGTCAATCAGTATAAGCCCTGCTATTTGATTGTAACCCGCATCGGATGTTGTGGAAGGGTTTCCATCAAAGTCATAAGCAGCATAATCCTCCGAGAGCCATGCACCGAGTGAATGCCCTCCAACGAATACATTTGTTTTGCGGTACTGGGGCGGGATCAAAGATACAATGGTATTGAGATCCCTCAGGGTCATATCGAGTCCCCATTCAGACATGTATGTAATAGTTGATGGTGTAACAAAACCGGCAAAGGTCTTTCCATTAACAGATGCGTTATTGAAATAATAATTATAGGCAATAGCCGGATCGTGATTATTCCATGCCGATATTAAACCTGTCCTATCATCAAGCAATACAGATCGCCTGTCAATTGTCCAGACTTCAATATTACCGTGGCTCATTGCTACGAGGGACTTTGCCATTTTATCAAAGCCGCCTGCTCCCATAAAGATCCCCGGCATTAGTATAAGCACTGCCTTGATATCTTTTGGTTCCTGACTGTAATAATATCTTGTAAACACTGAATAATTATATTCCAATGGTGTGGGTGCGTTTGTTATGGGATTGGGAGGTACTGTATAATTTGTGGGTATTGTATAGGCGGTCATTAGAACAGGTGACGTTGAGGAGCTATTTGAATTTGAGCATGATATTATAAACAAACCCAGCAGTAGTGTTGAAATGAATATTTTTTTCAACATATCAGTGTCCATATTGATCAATAATTGAAGGGCTTATACTGTTACCTGCGGCTATCGCAGAATAAACATCAACCGCGGGCTGGACAGCTGTTCTTGTAAAATCCGTCCCTGTAGTCGGGCTCCAACCACCGCACGCCGGTACAGTGCATCTTGTAAAATCATCAACAGTAAACAAACCAAAATTTTGGGCATAGCCGGATGTCCATTCATAATCATAGTCCATTGTCCAGTACATATAACCAAGTATATCTGACCCATGGTTTATGGCGTTCTTCACAGCCATAATGTTCTGCACAATGTATGCTGTTTTTGCGATAGGATCTCCTGAACCCGAGCCGTTTTCTGTTATCAGCATGGGCAGGTGATAGAGGTTTGTATATTCTACAAGCATATTAGTAAACCCTTGTGTCTCGGATGGATTAAGGAGCACTCTTGTTCCGTTTGACTCGGTTGTATACGGGCAACCCATTGATGTGAGCACCCCGGGTAAATAAGCATTAAGTGTCTGATCGCAGGGGATAGCATTTATAGGCGCGAGTATGCCTGGGGCAGGTATTACATAATCATTTGCATAGTAATTTACACCGATAAAATCTATGGTATTCGCCCAGTCAGTATGCGTTTCTGTGAATGTTGTGCCTGTTAAGCCTTTATCAAAAACACCTTTCGTAACGGCATTGAGATAGGTTAGATTATAAGCATGATCAAAGGCATTTGCAGCCTCAGTAGAACCGGCCACGTTTGGTGCCGGTGTTGTAAAGATAGAATTCTTTGCAATACTTACCATTGCATTTGGTTCTGCTGCATGGATTGCCTTGTATGCGAGTACATGCCCGAGAATCATGTTTCTTGCAACATCAACCGCACTTGTGGAAAATGGCATTGTTGTTGTAGTTAGATTTAAATTTATTGGAAATCCAGGAGGATATTCATCAAGAACATAACCAACAAGCACATCAACCATAGGCTCATTCTCTGTAAGCAAGTATGTTACTGTTGTTGAAAACTGCTGTGCCATAAAGCCGGCATAGTTTTCAAATGCATAAGCAGTAAGTGTATTGGTCCAGCCTGCAAGGCTTGTTGTACTCCGGGTATAGTTGTTGGCCGCAAGGTCTTGCGGATCATCCACCCATATTGGTAACGTATAATGTGTCAGTGTAACAACGGGTGTAAGCCCATGGGCCTCTAAAGAGTTTATTACCTCCTGATAGTGACGGACCTCTGCCATATCAACATCACCTTTATTTAAAGGCATTCCTATAACTGAAGGTGCATGTGGCTCAATCCTTGACCACTCGAAGGTAAGCCTGAATGCGTTCATGTGCATTGCCTGCGCATTGGTAAAATCCTGTGCGTAAAGGTTATAAAAATTATCAGCAAGCCCAACAGGCGGTGTTTTGCCCATCTGCTCCCATACATACCAGTCATTGTTTGTAATCCCGCCCTCGCTCTGCTCCGCCGCCGTTGACACGCCCCATAAAAATCCCTTTGGAAAAGTTTTCGTGTTGCTGCTGCTCGAGCAGGATATCAGGGAAATGCCAAAAATAGACAGGAGCAAAGCTGCAATAACAAATGAATACTTTTTCATATAGTTTCCTTATTTTTTACTGAACTCTTCTTTTACTCTTTTTCTAACAGCTTCAATAACACCGGGCAATGTTACATTTGTGCCGAGGTTTATCAAAAAGTCCGGGACACTCCCTCCCGGATCTGTAAATAGTGTATATGTTACAAGAGTTCTTCTTTTATCGAGAGGAACAAGTTCCCATGATCCGTTATTGGTTTTTACATTGCCCATGACCATTATCCAGTGCTGAAACCACCTGCTGCTGGTTACAAAATCTTCAAGTTTAATAATATACCATCTATTGACAAGCGGCCAGGGCATGTTTAATAAACTAAAAAAGTATCCTGTTGTACCGGTCATTTTTTCTGCACGGTGTTGTCTTAGATATTTTATAAGAGCCTTCGGATCCGGTGTATTGTGATCAAACTTTAAGGCTACTGCCCCTGGAATAGCAGAGGGATGTACAAGTATGCTTTTTATGGTCCTCGGCATAAATGCTTTAAAATCATTGTTCTGGTGTAAAACAGCCCAGATATCTTCAGGTGAAGCATTAACAATACCGATGGCTACGCCCTTCTTGACTTCTGTGCCTTTTACGGGTTCAAGCCATTTTACAACCTCTCCCTTCTTTAGCATTTTCCATTGGGCAGGACTTATATCAACGGCATAAGCATTGATCGTAAAAATAATTATTAAAAAAACAGAAAGGATTATCTTAAACATTCTAAAAAGCATATTTTTCCTCCATGTGTTTAGATTTTTTTAGTTCAACCTTTATAGGTTTTACTAATTTCCCCTGATAGTAGATCATAGTTATGATTGGATAGTCAATAATATTAAGCCATGCCCTTTCGTCGCCCGGTTTGTATCCAACAGGCACATAAATATAGGAAGTGAATGTATAAACCCCCTGATGTGCCTTTATGAGATTTCCAAAATTGTATCCTGTATCTGCTATCTCTCCTTTTCTTTCATCATCAACAAAGTACAGATCCTTTGTAAATGGAACATCTTTACCCAAAACTACACGGTTCATCCATGCACCCTGAGGGCCTGCTATCACGGCCCAGTCATACGGGCCCATGTTAAGGTGCTTCTGTGCATAGCTCATCTTTCCGGTTATCTTTAATCCCCGCGGATTGTTGGAGTTGTAGAAAATCATGCCAATTGCGTTTTTGTTGAAATTGGTCGTTGTGAGCAGTTTACCGTTGCTCAGGATACTTAGATTCATAGGTATGTTTACAATAGAAGGAAACTCAAAATAATCCGGATAAAAGGAACTATCGGAAAGTATAGATGGAGATTGAATCCCAAGCATAACATTCATGGAATTTTTGACCCGCCTAATGACCATTATGGGACCGAGTATATAATCAACAAGCCGCGACTTAAAATCATGCTCATCACGGTGTATCTTCAGTTTGCCCCAGAATGCACTTATATCAATACTCATCCTGAAGCCTCTAAAAAGATTGATCCCTCCTCCGCCTGCCGATTTTGGGACTAAAAAATAGTTATACTCAAGCGGTTCTTTTTTTAAAAAACCGACGGTATACAGATCAGTGCTTACCCGATCCGGTCCGGACTCAAAATGGATATACTTTACCGGAGATAAAGGAGGGGCATTTCGCTGGAAAAATACAAGATATGCGTACGCGTGAGATCGAGTTAAAGGATCGGTCAATATTATCTCAATGAATTTGTCCCCGCGTAAAAAAAGATTAGGTATGCCCATTTTGATTCCAGCATCCTTTGCCATAAAAACAAGCTCATCTTGTTGCGCTAGTGTTGTTCTCTTCAATGGTAAGGGATGCCCCTCGCCATCAAAGTTAAAAATCCAGTCTCCATGCTTATTTCTTTCATTTATCTGGAAAGGTATGGGTTCCAAAACCTGTTTACCACTTTTATTTGAAACTTTATAAAGTCTTAGAGAGGATATATCCGTTCCTATAAATGGTGAGAGTTGAGTCCCATGTATAATTACGGGATCAACGTTTCTGTCAAAAGCAGGCCTGGCATAAACATTTGTAACCAATGATAAAGAAATTATCATCAACGGTATAATTTTTTTCATCCGCCGCCAAGGACCTCCATACTATTTAGGATCTTTTAACATAGTTGCATTATCAATAGCAAGCCGCACGTTTGCAATTACAATGGAGCATACTTTTACACTTAAATTTTTAGTTAACCTAAAAATAGACAAAATGGTTGTTTTTTATTTCAATAAAGATAAAGATGACATGTAGAAATGTTAAAATATTTTAATTAAAAAAGAGGTTATATGGATTACAGATCAATACCTGAAATGTATTATAAGCAAGCGGATAGAAACAAAGGCAGGGTTATTATAAAACATAAAAAGGACGGCAAATGGTTTGATATTACATGGGATCAAAATAGAGAACTTACTGAGGCACTTGCGTGTGGATTAATAAAACTCGGGATAAAACCTCAGGAAAAGGTATGCATCTTATCAGAGAATCGTAATGAGTGGTACGTTAGCGATATTGCCATACAGAGTGCTGGTGCTGTTACCGTACCTGTTTATGCCACCAATACCCCTGACCAGGTTGCTTATATTGTTAATGACTCAGATGCTGTTGCAATAATAATTTCTACTGCACAACAGTATAATAAGATAAAAACAAAAAGAAATGAAATGCCCAATTTAAAGTATGTTATATCTATGGACAAGCTTAACAATGAAAACGGAATAATGTGGTTTTATGATGTCACAGCTTCAGGACGGTCAAACGAGTTAAAAGATGGATTAGATAAAATACTTAATGCCATAAATCCTCAAGATCTCGCAACCATCATTTATACATCAGGCACAACGGGTGATCCAAAGGGTGTTATGCTTACTCAGGGTAATCTTCTTTCAATTACGGATGCTTCTTATGATGCATTTAAAGATGAGCTTACGGATGAAGTGATGCTTTCATTCCTTCCTCTAAGCCACGGCTATGCAAGGATAGCTGATTTTTATGTACCGCTCTACCATGCCAAAGGTATCCAGGCTATAGCAGAAAGCATAGATAAGATAGCCGATAATTTGAAGGAAATACATCCAACAATGTTTGTATCCGTACCGCGGGTATATGAGAAGGTTTATGGAAGAATCATATCACAGGTTGAGGCAGACAAACCTATAAAAAAGAAGATATTTTATTGGGCAATATCGGTAGGCAGGAAGGCTGCTCCATATCTTATGGAAAGCAAGTCATTACCTCTGTCGTTAGCTTTCCAGTATCAGTTTGCGAATATCCTTGTATTTAAAAAAATTAAACAGGCCGTCGGCGGCAGACTTAAGTTCGCGATAGCAGGCGGTGCACCTCTTTCAAAAGAGCTTGGTGAATTTTTCTTTGCACTTGGCATAAAGATCATAGAAGGATATGGACTTACAGAAACAAGCGCTATTTTTATGGCAAATCCGCCAAAAAAAATAAAGTTTGGAACCGTAGGAAAGCCATTCAAAGGATATGAACTGAGAATAGCCTCTGACGGAGAAATCCTGTTAAAAGGATCAAACGTAATGAAAGGCTATTATAAGAAACCGGAAGCTACAAAAGAGATTCTTGATAAAGATGGATGGCTATATTCCGGGGATATCGGTTTTGTTGATAGTGAGGGATATTTACATATTACAGACAGAAAGAAGGATCTTATTGTTACAGCAGGCGGTAAAAATATTGCACCTCAACCGATTGAGAATAAACTAAAAATGAATAAGTACATAGATGAAGCGGTTATGATAGGTGATAAAAGGCCATACTGTGTAGCACTAATAGTCCCGTCATTTGAAATGCTTGAAGATGCGGCAAAAAAAGAAGGCATCGCTTACAACGACAAAGAAGATTTGATCGGTAAACCACGCATAAACGAACTCATTTCTGCTGCAATCGAAGATGTAAATAAGGGACTCGCCAGATTCGAAACAATAAAGAAATTTATTTTGATTCCGCAGTTATTTTCACAGGAATCGGGGGAACTAACGCCAACCATTAAGGTCAAAAGAAGCGCTGTTGAGAAGAAATATAAGGACGTGATAGAAGAACTCTACAGAGCGTAATAGGTTTTTTGCCTTAAGATCGGGAGAACTAAAAATATAACCCGCAAGCGGTGCAGAACTAACGAGCATAGGCGGATTTAAAGTCTGTTTTTACAGTTTATGAAGATCGATATCATTATTTATGAAGAGGAATCGTTATGGACACGGGTCAGGATAATATAAACATAATTGTTGTTTCAAATCTGGTTAAAAAATTTGGTAGGTTCACCGCCGTTGATAATATCTCTTTCAATGTAAAAAAAAGTGAAATCTTTGCTTTCCTGGGTCCTAACGGGGCAGGCAAATCTACTACAATAAAGATGCTTACCACTTTACTCAATCCGGACGGCGGAGACATAACCATTAATAAAAGCAATGCCGCCGTTGATAAAGACAGTGTCAGAAAATCTATCGGTATAGTTTTTCAAGATCCGAGCCTGGATGATGATCTTACTGCTACGGAAAATATGCAGTTTCATGCTGTCTGTTACAAAGTTCCTAAGGGCACCAGAAAACAACGAATAGAGGAACTATTGCGGTTTGTAGAACTCTGGGAAAGAAGGGATGATCTTGTCAAAACCTTTTCCGGCGGAATGAAACGGAGATTGGAGATCGCACGTGGACTGCTGCATCACCCTACTATCCTTTTTTTGGATGAGCCTACACTGGGTCTTGATCCCCAGACAAGGAATCACATGTGGAGCTATGTGAAGGACATCAACAAGAAAGAGAGTATGACTGTCTTTTTAACCACTCATTATATGGAAGAAGCAGAAAAGGTTGCTGATCGTATTGCCATAATCGATCATGGTAAAATCATATCGATTGGCACTGCAGAGCAACTCAAGAAACAGACAGGTTCGAATTCACTTGAGGAGGCATTCCTAAGTCTGACAGGAGAGAAAATAAGAGAAGAAGAGGCGAACGGATTAGATCACATGAGGACAATGAGACAAATGTGGGGAGGAGGTAGGAAATGGGTGTAATATATATTTTGTGGTTGAGGCAGCTTAAAAAATATTTCAGGTCAAGGTCAAGGATTATAGGTTCGCTTGGTCAGCCGCTGCTCTTTCTTTTGGCTTTCGGGTTTGGCTTCGCTTCAATCTACAAAAAAGCTGGAGAGGGTAACTATATCCAGTTTCTGGCTCCCGGAATAATCCTTATGAGCGTGCTCTTCACAGCCATTTTTTCAGGTATAGATATGATCTGGGACAGGCAGTTCGGTTTTTTAAAAGAGACAATGGTAGCACCGGTGTCGAGATTGAAAATCATGTTAGGTAAAGCCTTTGGCGGAGCTACAGTAGCCTCATTACAGGGATTGCTTGTTTTCATATTAACACTTCTTATAGGATTTAAACCCCACAATCTATTTTTGCTTCCCGCTGCCGCGCTATTTGTCTTTCTGATCGCTCTCCTGTTTACTGCCCTTGGTATAACTATAGCTTCCATGTTAGAGGATATGCAGGGTTTTCAACTGATCATAAACTTTCTGGTTATGCCGATCTTTTTTTTGTCGGGAGCTCTTTTCCCTCTTCAAGGTGCACCCAGAGTAATAGACATTATAGCGAGTGTTGATCCACTGAGCTATGGAGTAAGCGGTTTGAGATATGCGCTTCTATCTTCGGGAATTGGCTACGGTATGATAACCGATTTGATCGTACTTGTTTCTTTGACAGCAGTACTGTTGTGGTTAGGGAATTATATGTTTGAAAAAATACAGATCTAAAAAAGAGAAGGCTGTTCTTTTAAATGAATTTTTCGGGTTAAGCAGTTTTCCCATGGCAGTTTTTGTATTTTTTCCCGCTTCCGCACCAGCATGGATCGTTTCTCCCGACCTTTTTTTCTCTCTTGATTGGTGCAGTAACACCCGGTGAAACTGATGCCGCTGCCGCTTGTTGTGACGGCTGTGTTAAATTAAGATTGAGGGACAATGGAGCCATTTTCCTTAACGGGACATGGGGTTCTTCTTCTTTTAGATGGATCTTGAATAACCTTGATACGGATTCCTCTCTTATTGTAACAAGCATTTTCTGGAACATATCAAATGCCTCTTTCTTGTATTCAACAAGAGGGTCCTTCTGAGCGTATCCACGTAATCCGACGCCTTCTTTAAGGTGATCCATATTCAATAAAAAATCTTTCCAGTTGCTGTCTACAACCTGAAGGAACAGAAATTTTGTGACTTCTGAGAATGTTTCTTTTGACATCAACTGCTGCTGTTCCTCAACCCTTGCGCCCGCCTGTTTTAAAAGCATGTCTTTCAGTTCGTATGCCGTTATCTCTTTCTTTTTATCTTCGGCAAAGTCGGGTTTTATGGATAACATGCTGTCAAGCGCATTATCTATTACCGTGAAATCCCATTCTTCTGGTCTATCCGGGTCTTCTATGTATTTGTGAAGGATATCATCAATAGTCTCTTCTATCATATCATTAATAAGGGACTCGAGTTTCTCTCCTTTTAATATCTCCTTCCTCATTTCATAGATGACCTCTCTTTGTTTATTCATAACATCATCATATTCAAGAAGGTGCTTTCTTATCTCAAAGTTATGCTCTTCAACTTTTTTTTGTGCGGATGCTATAGCCTTTGTAAGCCACGGATGCGTTATAGGCTCTCCTTGTCCCATACTTTTCTGCATAAATGAGGATATGCGTTCAGAACCGAAGCGTCTTAAAAGGTCGTCTTGAAGGGATAAATAAAACCTTGATGCCCCTGGATCTCCCTGTCTTCCCGATCGTCCTCTTAACTGATTATCTATTCGTCTTGCCTCATGCCTCTCAGTACCTATAATGTGTAATCCCCCCGAATTCAAAACCACTTCTTTTTCTTCGTCGCAGATACGTTTTGCTGTTTCGTAAAGCTGTTGAAAATCTTCCTGCTTTGCATCGCCTTTCTTAATTTTTTCTTTAACTATGTATTCGGGGTTTCCGCCAAGTAAAATATCAACACCCCTCCCGGCCATGTTTGTAGCAATTGTTACAGAGCCTTTTCTTCCTGCCTGAGCTATGATCCCAGCCTCCTTTTCATGATGTTTGGCGTTTAGAACGTGGTGTTTAACCCCGCGCTTTGTCAGCATTTTACTTAATGTTTCCGATTTCTCTATGGAGATTGTGCCCACAAGCACAGGAGTGCCTGCTTTATTTAATTTTAAGATTTCTTCTATCACCGCATTAAATTTTTCCTCTTCTGTCCCGTAGATGCTGTCTTCCTGATCCAGACGGATCATCTCTAAGTTGGTCGGGATTATATTTACGTCAAGGTTGTATATCTTTTTAAACTCTGATGCCTCTGTATCGGCAGTACCGGTCATTCCTGCAAGTTTTTTATACATTCTGAAGTAGTTTTGGAATGTTACGGTTGCAAGGGTTTGGTTTTCGTTTTCTATCTTTACACCTTCTTTTGCCTCAATTGCCTGATGCAGCCCATCACTCCATCTTCTGCCCGGCATCAACCTGCCGGTAAACTCATCGACAATGACGACCTCCCCATCTTTAATCATGTAGTCAACATCCTTTTTAAAAATTACATGGGCCTTTAACGCCTGATTGACATGGTGGAGTATCTCAATCTGAGACGGTTCAAAAAGGTTTTTTATAGAAAGCAGCTGTTCTACTTTGACTGCACCTTCTTCGGTTAATATGACTTGCTTGTACTTTTCATCTACTGTGTAATCCGCATCTTTTTTGAGTTTTGGAATGATCTTATCTATCGTATAGTATTTGCTTGTTGATTCCTCTGCGGGCCCGGAAATAATGAGCGGCGTTCTTGCTTCATCGATTAAGATACTGTCAACCTCATCTACAATTGCGTAGTTAAGCTCTTTTTGAACCATCTCGTTTATATCGAATTTCATGTTATCCCGCAGATAGTCGAAGCCGAATTCGTTGTTGGTTCCATAAGTGATATCCGAGTTATATGCCGCCTGTCTTTCCTTATCGTCAAGTTCGTGAACAACAACACCTACACTCAGGCCTAAAAAACTATATATCTCGCCCATCCATTCTGAATCACGTTTTGCAAGATAATCATTAACGGTTATAATATGCACCCCCCTGCCGTCAAGTGCATTTAAATATGCTGGAAGTGTTGCAACCAGTGTTTTACCTTCGCCCGTCTTCATCTCGGCTATTCTGCCCTTGTGCAGTATAATACCGCCGATAAGCTGAACATCAAAGTGACGCATTCTTAGAGTTCTTTTTGACGCCTCCCTTACAACCGCAAAAGCTTCAATAAGAAGATCTTCAATGGTTTCTCCGTTTTCAAGCCTTTTTTTAAACTCATCCGTTTTAGCCCTTAGTTCATTATCGGAAAGTACAGAAATGGACGGCTCAAGTTTATTTATGCTATCAACGATAGGTTCAACCATTTTCAGGTCTCTTTCATTCTGTGTACCCAGGATCTTTTTAAATACAAAATCAAACATAAATACCACCTTTAATTAAAATAAATTATATTGACTATCCTGACAAAGTCAAACAATGTGTTTCATAATTTATCATATTGCATATTAAGTGAGAAGTAGAAGTAATGGATTTTCAACTTTAGATCCCTCGAGATCGCTTCACTTTTCAAGTTTAAATGATAAAGTATCTTGACTATATTGAGTCGATATTTAATAAAATATAGAGTTCGGAGGCAATGTATGAAATGGATCATAAGTGTATTGTTTGTGTTTGCTGTACTGGTTGGATGTACAAAAAAAACAAATGTAATACAGATAGGTGTTGCAGGCCCGATGACAGGTGATCAGTCCGTATTCGGTCAGGATGAGGCACACGGCGTTGAGCTTGCCGTTAAAGAATGGAATGAGAAGGGCGGGATTTTAGGAAAGAAAATCATTGCCGTTGTTGAAGATGACCAGCATGATCCAAGACAGGCCGTAGCTGTAGCAAACAGGCTTGTTGATGATGGAGTTGTCGGGGTTATCGGACATTTTAACAGCAATTGCTCTATCCCTGCATCCGTTGTCTATCATAAGGCAGGTATTTCCATGATCTCTCATGGCTCAACAAATCCCCAGCTAACGGAACAGGGTTTTAATAATGTGTTTCGCGTTTGCGGAAGAGATGATCAGCAGGGCAGGATTGCAGCACAATTCGTAACAAATAAACTTAAACTAACAAGGATTGCCGTTATAGATGATAGGACAACTTATGGACAGGGTCTTACGGATCAATTCAAAAAATGGCTTGGAAAGGCATGCAAGGTTGTGTATTCAAGTTCGATTATCCAGGGAGATAAAGACTTTAGAGCAGTCCTGACCGATATTAAGGCGGCCGATCCCCAACTCATTTATTACGGCGGCGTTTATCCTGAAGGCGGGCTCCTTGTAAATCAAGCAAGACAGCTTGGCATAAATGCTTTATTCATGGGCGGTGATGGGATTATGGGACCTGAGTTTATAAAAATAGCAGGCAGTTCTGCGAATGGTGTATATGCAACCTTTGGTCCCGACATAACCAGGTTTAAACAGGCAAAAGGGTTCATAAAAAGTTACAAAAGGCTTTACGGGGATCCTGGCCCTTATTCTATTTACGCTTATATAGCTGCGAACATCCTGCTTGGTTCAATCAGTGCTGCCGGGACTACAAACTCCAGGGCTATTATAAACTACATGCATACCCATAGTTTTGATACCGCGCTTGGTCCTATCCGGTTTGACAATAAAGGCGATGTCGTACACAGCCCTTATGTTATATGGCAGGTAAAGGACGGGCGGTTTGTGCAGTTGTAGTCACATATACAGTTTCCTGTGACATTATTGTTGCTCCAGCGATGCATTTAAGAATATAAGAATGGCTGTAAAGGGGGTAAAGATCCCCCATTTCATTAAAAATCCTGGGACAATAAACAATCCATTCTTGACAGGATTGATAGTTTTCCGTATACTCCATACAAACACTGGAGGAGGCTTATATTTATGGCATCGAGGCTTGGAGAATTACTTATTAAAGAAAACCTCATAACCACTGAACAGCTTAAACAAGCAATAGATGAACAAAAAGCATCAGGCGGCAGACTTGGGGCAAGTTTAACAAAGCTTGGATTTGTGTCTGATCAGGAATTGATATCCTTTATCAGCAAACAATACAATGTACCGGCTATTAACCTTGAAGAGTTTGAGATTGATAAAGAGATAGCAAAAAAGATACCCGAAAGTGTGGCAAGAAAACATTTTGTTATTCCAGTTAATCAGACAGGCTCTACACTCATAGTTGCCACATCGGATCCAACAAACCTATCCGTTATTGATGAAATAAAATTTTTGACGGGCTACAATGTGGAGTTCGTAGTGGCAACAGAAACAGCTATCAAGAAGGCTGTAGAAAAATATTTTGAGGTATCAACGGATTATCAGGAATTGCTTAACGAAGCTGCACAGGAGTATGAGGTTATAGATGATGATGACAATATTGATGTCAAAAGTCTTGAAAAGGCGAGTGAAGAGGCCCCTGTTATTAAACTTGTTAATTCTATTTTAAATGATGCAATAAAAAAAGGCGCAAGCGATATACACGTTGAGCCTTATGAGAAGACCTTCAGGGTGAGATTCCGGATAGATGGCATGCTCTATGAAGTGATGAAGCCTCAGCTTACTTTAAAAAATGCAATAGCATCAAGATTAAAGATTATGGCAAAGCTTGATATCGCAGAGAGAAGAAGGCCCCAGGATGGCAGAATCAAGATCCGCTACGCTGATGGAAAGGATATGGATTTTCGCGTCTCCGTACTCCCAACATTGTTTGGTGAGAAAATTGTTTTGAGACTGCTTGATAAATCCAATCTTCAGCTTGATATGACAAAACTTGGATTTTTCGACAATCAGTTAAAAGACTTTAAGGACTCTGTCCATAAACCTTATGGCATGGTTCTTGTTACCGGACCTACAGGAAGCGGTAAAACAACAACACTATACTCTGCATTGTCAGAACTGAACCAGATAACAAAAAACATATCAACAGCAGAAGATCCCGTTGAATACAACATGCCTGGGATAAATCAAGTTCAAATGCATGAAGAGATCGGCTTAAATTTTGCTTCTGCATTAAGATCCTTTTTAAGACAGGACCCTAACATAATTATGGTTGGTGAGATAAGGGACTACGAAACAGCAGAGATCGGTATAAAAGCAGCATTGACGGGACACCTTGTTCTTTCCACGCTCCATACAAATGATGCACCAAGTGCTATCAACAGATTATTAAATATGGGGATAGAACCTTTCCTCGTTGCGTCATCGGTACACTGTATTATTGCTCAAAGGCTTGTACGGAAAGTTTGCGAGAAATGCAGAGAACCTATCAGTGTAGAGAAAGCAGTGTTGATAGAACTGGGAATGTCAGAAGAGGATGCAAAAAACACAAAAGTTTACAAAGGTATGGGGTGTAACAGCTGTAATAATACCGGATATAAAGGAAGAATGGCGGTTTATGAGGTGCTTGTTATTGGTGAGGAGTTAAAAGAATTGGTGCTTTCCGGTGCATCAGCAAGCGAGATAAAAAAAGAGGCAATAAGGCTTGGAATGATGACAATGAGGCAGAGTGCGCTTAAACATTTTAAAACAGGGTTAACGACGGTGGAAGAGGTTGTAAGGGTAACTGTAAAAGATTAAGATAAGGAGTAATTATGAGTATCAATTTACACCAGTTATTAAAGATAATGATAGAAAAAGGGTCGAGCGATTTACATGTCACTACTGGAACACCACCTCAGTTAAGGATAGATGGGACCCTTACACCATTAGGGATTCCGCCTCTTACTGCTATAGAGACAAAGCAGCTCTGTTACAGCATACTTACGGATGCACAGAAACAAAAATTTGAATCGGAAAATGAACTTGATCTTTCATTTGGAGTAAAGGGGTTGAGTAGATTTAGAGCCAATATATTTATGCAAAGGGGTGCTGTTGCAGGAGCCTTCAGGACAATACCCTTTAAGATCCTCGGTTTTAATGATCTTGGTCTTCCGCCGGTTGTTTCTGAATTTACAAAAAGGGCGCGCGGATTGATTTTAGTAACAGGTCCTACCGGGAGTGGGAAATCTACCACACTTGCCTCCATTATAGACAAAATAAACGAAGACAGGCATGAGCATATCATAACAATCGAAGATCCTATAGAATATCTGCACCCACACAAGCACTGTATTGTAAATCAAAGAGAGGTTGGAGCCGATACAAAAAGTTTTCCACAGGCCTTAAAATACATACTTAGACAGGATCCGGATATTGTTTTAATAGGTGAAATGAGAGACCTTGAAACAATAGAGTCGGCGCTTAATACTGCAGAAACAGGTCACCTCGTCCTTGCCACATTACACACAAACTCGGCGGTGCAAACAATAAACAGGATTATAGATGCCTTTCCATCGCATCAGCAGCCTCAGGTAAGGGCCCAGTTATCATTTGTTTTGGAAGGGGTTCTGACTCAGGCACTAATACCAAAGTACAATCAGCCCGGCAGGGCACTCGCTGTAGAGGTATTGGTACCAACTCCGGCCATAAGGAATCTTATAAGGGAAGAGAAGGTCCATCAGATATACTCACACATGCAGGTAGGGCAGGCCAAATTCGGAATGCAAACGATGAATCAATCTCTGTTCAGTTTATACCAGAAAAAACTGATATCCCTTGATGATGCCATGATATATTCTACTGATCTTGAAGAATTAAAACAGATGTTGCAGAATAGTTCTGCGACCCCACAGGGTGTTCAAGCACAGGCAAGGCTGCAATCACAAACAGTACAAAGGAGTTTTTAAAGGAGAACGTTTATGGCACTATTTACATGGGAAGGTATGAAAAAAACAGGTGAGGCAGTAAAGGGCTCTACAGAGGCACAAAGTGAGTCTGCTGTCATAGCCTTATTAAGACAGCAGGATATCAGACCCACATCTGTTAAAGAGAAGAAATCTGCTTTTAATCTTGGCTCTATAAACATATTCAAGGAGAAGATTAAAGGTAAGGATATAGCTATTTTTACAAGACAGTTTGCTACGATGATTGATGCCGGCTTACCGCTTGTTCAGTGTCTTGACATACTCGGAGATCAACAGCCAAATAAAACTTTTCAGAAGACGATAAAAGATATAAAGGTTTCTATAGAAGGTGGTTCTACCTTCGCCGCTGCATTAAAAAAACATCCCGATGTCTTTGATAACCTTTATACAAATCTTATTGCAGCAGGTGAGGTAGGAGGTATGCTTGATACAATACTGAACAGGCTTGCAGTTTATATTGAAAAGGCGGACAAGCTAAAAAGCAGGGTAAAGGGGGCTATGGTCTATCCTATCGTTGTTTTAACGGTTGCTGCCGGTGCAGTAGCGATACTGCTTGTTTTTGTTATCCCTGTTTTTGCAAAGATGTTTGCTGATATGGGTGCTCAACTGCCCGGGCCTACATTGGTTGTTATGAAAATCAGTTATATCTTGCGGCATTACCTAATATATATGATCATAGGTGTTGTAGGAATAATATTCGCTTTCAGGACGTATTATAAAACACCGAATGGTACATTGGTTATAGATAGTATAACTTTAAAACTACCCGTGTTCGGAGATTTGATAAAAAAGAATGCAGTAGCAAGGTTTACAAGAACGCTATCCACGATGATGTCAAGTGGAGTCCCCATAATGGATGCACTTGAGATAGTCGCCAGAACATCAGGCAACAAAGTTATCGAAAATGCAATTATGAAAGCCAGGGAAAGTATTGCATCGGGTAAAACCATAGCAGAGCCCCTTGGCCAGAGTAAGGTTTTCCCTTCAATGGTTATTCAGATGATCTCGGTGGGTGAAGCTACAGGTAATATGGATGCCATGCTTGGAAAGATTGCAGATTCTTATGATGAAGAGGTTGATAATGCTGTGGCTGCAATGACATCACTTATTGAGCCTATAATGATAGTGTTCCTTGGCGTGATAATAGGCGGGCTTGTCGTTGCGATGTATCTGCCTATATTTAAGATTGCAAGTACAGTTCATTAATGACAGATATCCTACCATCCGGCAACCAGCATAACTCTTTATCCTCAACAGGTTTTAACGAGCAGCGAGAGCTGTTGAATAGGCTTTACTGGTCTATATGGATAAGGCTTTTTATCATAACGCTTATCATAGGAACCGCTTTAATATTATACGAACATGCCTCCATTTTCAGAATAATACCATGGCTGTCTCCTTTAATTATACTTGTTATATCCGCATATCTATTCAGTCTTATTGAATTTTTTATTCTTAAAAAAGAATCCACATTAAAACGAGTTGCATTACTTACATTGATATTTGATGTTATGTTGACATCAGCAATTGTTATTCTGACAAGCGGGGTAGATAGCATATATGCATTCCTCTATCTTTTTGTAGCAATAGAGGGTGGATTTTTATTATCAAAAAAGGGCGGGCTTATTTTTGCTTCTGCTTCAGCCATAATGTATGGGCTTATTGTAGATTTTCAGTATTACAGATTAATCCCGTCAGCAATAATGCCGTTTCAAACAATTCATTCCGTTAAAGAGATCATCGTTAATCTTATTACTTATATCCTAACAACATTTCTGATTGGAATATTGGGGGCATACCTTGGTGATAATCTTATAAAGGCAAAAAAAGAGTTATCAATAAGTGCAACGGATTTGAGAAAATTGAGTAAAATCCATTCTATCATTATAAACAGTATAGATTCCGGATTAGTAACGCTCGATGAAGGGTATAAAATAAAAACCACTAACCCGGCGGCAGAACGTATTACTGGATATACCCTGACAGAAATCTACGATATGCAGGTAAATAAAATGATGCCCGAGTTTAAACCTCAAAATACGGTTATAAGAGCAGAAACCTTTATAAATAAGAAAAATGGGGAAATCATACCTGTTGGATACAATATTTCCAAATTGAATGATGAAACCGGTAAGGTAGTAGGTACAGTTATAACATTTCAGGATTTGACAGAAATGAAAAAATTAGAGGCAAAGCTGAAAAGAGCGGATATTCTTGCCACAGCAGGTAAGCTCGCAACGAGTGTAGCCCATGAGATACGTAATCCTCTTGCTTCTATGAGTGGATCTGCACAGCTGCTACTTGAAGATACAAATATCAAGAATAGCAGGGAATCTTCGCAGTTGATGCAACTCATTTATAGGGAGATTGACAGGATAAATGGCCTGGTTACAGAATTCCTCAACATGTCAAAACCCGTTTCAAATATAACAAACAATGTGTCAGTAAAACCTATTATAGACGAATCATGGGAGAGCATAACTAAGAGAGCAGATTTTAATCCATTAATAAAACTGCATCTGCTTGTTTCGGAGGATTCTACAATAAGAGCAGATAGTACAAAACTAAAACAGGTATTTTATAATCTTTTCCTTAATTCGGTCAGCGCAATAAAGAAAGAAGGTAATATAAATGTAGAGTTTGCTGTAAAAGATAATTGTACTGTACTATCTATTAAAGATGATGGCGAGGGAATGGATTATAAAGAGTTGAAAATGGCATTGGAGCCTTTCTGGACAACAATGCCGGGTGGGACGGGACTGGGATTGCCGGTTGTTCAATCTATAATAGAGCAGCACAGCGGTACCATAAAAATTACGAGTGAGAAAGGCAAAGGAACTGTTGTTACAATGAGTTTACCCTTAAATTAGAGATTATATATGGTGAATATACTCGTGGTGGATGATGACAAAAGCATGCGGGAATTCCTTGAGCTTATGCTAAGGCGGGAGCGGTATAATATTACAACTGCAAAAGATGGGGCTGATGCTATACTGTTGTTAAAGGAAAATTATTTTGAACTGCTCATATCGGATCTTACGATGCCAGCCATAACCGGATTAGAGCTATTAAAAAAATCAAGAGAATTATATCCCGATATAAAGGTTATAATGATCACCGCATTTGGGACAGTGGAGACTGCTGTAGAGGCAATGAAACTTGGTGCTTACGATTATATAACAAAACCATTTAACAACGATGACCTTAGAATAAAGATAAGGAGGGCAATAGAAAGTCAAAAAATAGAACATGAGAACCTTCGTCTTAAACAGCAGCTTGGTATTAAAGACGGCAAATGGGATATCATAGGCGTAAGCGATAGCATGCAGCAATTATTCAATATGATAGACAGAGTTAAAGACACAAGAACAAACGTGTTGATTACAGGTGAATCTGGAACCGGGAAGGAACTCGTTGCAAGGGCTATCCATTATCAGGGAATCAGGAAAGATAGCGCATTCGTTCCTATAAACTGCGGTGCCATACCGGAGAATCTTGTTGAAAGCGAACTTTTCGGGCATAAAAGAGGTGCGTTTACAGGGGCAGTAGAAAACAAGAGAGGTCTTTTTCTGGAAGCCGATACAGGCACAATCTTTCTTGATGAAGTAAGTGAACTGCCGTTACAAACACAGGTAAAGCTTTTGCGTGTCATACAGGAAAGAAGGGTGAAGCCTGTTGGCGATTCTGCAGAATTTTCCGTTGATGTGAGGATTATTACGGCCACCAATAAAGATATAAAAAAACTGTTAAAAGAGGGTAAATTCAGAGAAGACCTTTTTTACAGGCTAAATGTTATGCAAATAGAGTTAAAACCATTAAGAGAACGAAGAGAGGATATACTCCCTTTGCTCAGATATTTTCTTGAAAAATATAACAAAGAACTTGGTAAGGATATAAAAGATTTTTCAAATGAATCAATAGAACGATTAAAGAGCTATTCTTACCCGGGAAATGTTAGAGAATTGGAGAATATTGTAGAAAGAGCTGTTGCTATCGAATCAAGCCAACGGATACTTCCTGAATCTTTACCCAATGAGATCATTTGCACAACTTCAAATGAACATAATAAGATCTATACACTCGATGATATCTCGATTTATTTTAATGGAGTCATTGATAACCTGCTCTTTTCAGTTGAGAAGGAACTCATTATAGATGCTCTAAACGCGGTATCGGGTGATAAACAAAAAGCGTGCGAACTTCTTGGAATACCCATGAGATCTCTAAGGTACAGGATAAAAAAATACGGGTTATGATCTAATCTGAGAGATACGCTTTCTCAATCCCGTCATATCCGCCTCCGCGGCGCGGTATAAAGTTATGCAACCTTCTATTCATAACAGTTATGTCATCCATATACCACAAACTTACATAAGGGAGGTCTTTTGCAGCAAGTCTCTGAACCGATTCATAAAGAGCAAGGGCTTTATCTCTTTTAAGAATTGTTCTTGCGGTCTCCAACAATTGATTCATCTCAGGATTTATATAGTATCCCCTGTTAGCTCCAAAAGGCGGCACACTTTTTGAATCAAATGCATAATAAAAAATGTCCGGATCCATGACTCCAACCCATCTTAGTGAATACATCTGGAAATTGCTATGTCTGATATCATTGTAAAAAGTTCCCCACTCATATGGCATTAAAATGATCTTTATACCGATCTGTCCAAGCTCGTAGGCGATTGTCTGTGCGATCCTTACCGATAAGGGGTTGTTTGAGGTTTTGTAAGTAAGAGTAAACCTATGCCCATGATTTAGAGGATAACCTGCTTGATCAAGCAATGATTTCGCTTTAGACGGTTCATAAGGGTAAATATCTACATCACTTGTATATGCCCAGTTCCATGGCGGCAGTATTCCTGTTGCTGGTTCCGCAAGATTAAATAATACATATCTAATAATATCATTTCTATTTATTGCATAAGCAATAGCCTGTCTTACCTTTTTTATTTTGAGAATGGGGTCCTTCATATTGAAGCCAACATATTCATAGTTATTTCCCGCACCTACAATGACTTTTAATTGTTTATCCTTCATGAGGCTTTTGACAGAATCAGGCGGCACTGAATTAACAAGCAACCCTATCGAGCCTTTTTCTAATTCAAGCACCCTTGTAAGATCATCCGGTATGATTTTAAATATAAGGGTTGATATCCGGGGTTTACCATTGGAGTAATATTTATTAGCTTCAAGTTTTACATACTTTGCCGGTCTGTAATCTACGAGTTTATATGGGCCAGTACCTATAAGATTTTTTAGAGTTATATTCTTATCTTCTGCATATTTGGCTGGGAGTATACCAAGTGTAAGTGCTGATAAAATAGGCGCATAAGGCTCTGTCAAATGAATGACCAGATTAAAAGGATTTGATATGGAAATACATTCTATATGTAAAAACGCCTCTGTATATGGTGAATATTCTTTCCCATGGATGATACTGTTAATTGTAGCAGCAACGTCTGCCGCACTGAAATATGTGCCATCCTGAAACCTGATATTCCTTTTTAATATTATATCTATTGTAGTGTTATTCTTTATATTTATAGCTCTTGCAAGGTCGGGAACTAGGCGTCCGTTATTTGTGAATCTCATTAGTCCATTAAATGATAACATTGCTATTTGTTCAGAAAAGGCATCCGTAGCATATCTTGGATCAAGGTTTGTAGGACTTCCTTCAATCCCGATAACCAATACCGAGCCTTTATAATCTTTATGAATGCAAGACGAGAATAGAAGTATAAAAACTAATACTGTTATTTTTAAATAAAACCTCATTTTGACCTGAAGATACAATAGGTGAGCAGCAGGCTCTAAACACCTCACTGCATATTTTGCTCAACCTTGTTTATTATCAAACACAGTTTTTTTATAAAATCAATCAGAAATTCAACTGCCTTCGATTTCATTCCGTACTTTAGGCGATTACAGCTTATTACATGTCCGTTTATACTCAAAGAATTTGAAAGCATACTTGCTAAAAAATTAAAAGCTTCAAATAATGAAGTAAAGACCGTATTGGAACTTATCAGTCAAACGGTTTATGAAATAGTGTATCTATCAGGAGTAAAAATTGATGTATGCAGGGGAAAGTGGACTACCTCAGCCGGCTATGCGCCCGGTATTTGCAGGACAGTGAACAAATGATCGTCTACAGCAGTATGTGCCGCCTCAACAGCCTTACCTTCAATAGATACTATGCTCCGGTCCTCTTTAATCTCCTTCAGCTCAGCCCTGAACCACATGGCTGCAATCGGGATATCAAGTGCCTTGGCTGCACATTCCTTTGTCGTCCAGACCCTGATGGCTGCGTGTTTCTGACCGAGGGGAGATCGTGCACACAGGGCCTGCTCGCTTGATGTCATATAGACATGCGTGCCTTTCAAAAGGGTATCTTTAATCCGTTCTACATCTACACCTATGGGATGGTTTCCCCCTACAGCAACAGCGAAGCGGTCATCATGAGACGCACTGCAGTAAAAGCCCTGTTTGTTCCCTGATGGAACGCACGCAGGATGTATGCCGTCCGGGGCTATCGTTTCTATGAGTGAGGGATCATCCGGGACCCCGGTTCTGTAGAGGATACGCGATAGACGCTTGAGTGCAATCCTTGCACCTATGTGCATGTTTCTTTTGCCCGGATGACGCCTGCGTACTATCTCAAGCTCATGCGGCGATAATATGTTTTCCGCAAACGGCAAAATGCTTGCCAGCTCTACCACAGACATGCCCATGCTTCTTTCCTTTATGACCCGGAGCTTGTCCGTGCCGATATCTATCACCCATTCCGGCACCTGTATCTTGTTTTTGAATACATCCTTCATTCTTACGCCTGAAACAGCCTCGCAGAGTTCTCCATTTTTGTCATATATCCATATATCAAAAACGAGCGTGTCTGCTTCATCAGCCATTGGTATAACCCTGCAAAAATACGATTCCCCGGCTATAGCGGGGTGAATAATTGTTCTGACAGCATAGCCGACCGGGAAGGCAATGTAGCCTCGATAGCGTTGTCCCCATGCACTGGCAACATGGAACGCAGCATCAAGAACAAACGGAGAGCCCAGAGGCGGGTTGGGGATTCCTATGACGGGTGCCTGAAGGGTTGCCACGGCTCCGTCGTGGAATAGGAACACGGTTCCCACTGCGTTATGGAATGACGCACCGAATTTCACCATCTCTTTGTAAAGTCTTTCTGCCGTTACCGCATAGCATAGCCCCTCTCCTGCACACGCTATGTCCAGAGGTATGGGCACAGGAGGGGGTATATCGGAAAATGTTACACGGGCGTGCTCACGGATACGTGAAATGGAGACACCCGGTGCACGCACGAAGGTGCCGATGGAGGCAGTTACCTCACCGTTTTCTTTCGTCTCAATGTCAGCGACAACTTCAGCAGAAGATTTTTCAGCAGGGAGCACAAGGAACCTTAAAAATTCCGCATCACAGGAATTCATGACTTTTCTTCCGGGACATCCGGACGTTACAGCTTCGGCAAGCCTCTCAAGAGATTCCACAGCCGGATACACGGCACGCCCCTCTACACTATGATCAAAAAGATAAGGATGATTTTCTATCCGAATGATGGAACGCATGGTGCAATTTATTTCGGGAATGTTTTCCACAGCTGAACAGTTTTTTTATCAATAGCGATAGGCCATCCTGATTGGTTTATTGCACAATGTTGTGTAAATCCAATACATACAATTTTATTTGTTTCCGCATGGGCAATGATGTAATTGAATGCAACCTTGACACGGCTTATCTCACCTGGACGCGTGTAAATCCACATAGGATCGTCGTAATACAGGGGTGAATGATAAGTTACGCCCAGATCTATAATAGGATACACATAACCGCTGTCTTCCACCTCTTTGTAGGGGTATCCAACATCCCTCATCAAACACGAGCGACCTAGTTCGAAATACCTGAGATAATTTGCATGGTAAACGACCCCTGATCTATCAGTATCCGCATACAGTGTCCTGTTGAACACCTTGTGCCAGACAAGCTTACCGACAGTGTCCCTGACAAAATTAGCTCCATCAAACGGATGATTCGTGGTTGTTGCTTCAGGTTTAAATGGTGAGGGTCTCATTTACACCCCATGAACACGATGCAGCAGTTTGTCCCGCCGAAACCAAAAGCATTGGACATGGCAATTTCCACCTTCTGTTTCCGTGCCTCATTGGGTACAACGTCGACATCCTGAAAGCCCGGGTCAGGGATGTGGTTCATGGTTGGGAGGATAATCCCTTGGTGCATGCCCTCTATTGTCAATGCACCCTCGATTGCAGCCGCAGCTCCCAGGGTATGACCGATCTGGGATTTATTGGATGAAATAGGGGTATGCTCAAGCGCTTTGCCGAACACCTCCCGTATACAATTTATCTCGTTCAAATCACCCTTGGGTGTAGAAGTGCCGTGCGTGTTTATGTACTGGATATCTGCGGGACTCATGCCAGCATCATCAATGGCCTCCTGCATTGCCCGGACAACCGTGGGTCCGTTCGGCCTTGTAAAATGGTAGGCATCGGATGTCCAGCCTACGCCGATGACCTCGGCCCTGGGCTTTAGACCATAGATGGACATCATCTCTTCAGCTGCCAGAACAACGACTCCTGCACCTTCGGACAGAACAAAACCCTGGCGGTCGATACTGAACGGTCTGGACGCCTGTCCGGGATCATTCCATGCACGGTCTTTTTCCGTCACTTTTATTACCGCATTCATGTTGGCAAATCCGTGAAGGATCTCAGGCATAATCGGGGTATCTACCCCGCCGGCGAGAACAAAATCACTGTCTCCGTCCCGTATCATCCTGGCGCCGATCCCGATGGCGTAATTTCCTGAAGCACATGCCGCCTGCGGAGAGAAGATCGGGCCCGTGAAGCCTAAAAGCATGCTTGCCTTTCCTGAAGGCAGGTTGGCGCAAAGGTTCGGGAGAAGGTAGTTGCTGACGCTGTTGGGACCCTTCTCCTGCAAATTGATCATTGCTTTCCTATAGGCATCATGTCCGTTTATCGCGGAACCGATCATACAGGCGGTCCTTTCTTTTACACCGTCGACCATCTCAAGTCCTGCGTTTGTCAATGCATCTTTGCATACCGACATAGTAAGGATCACGTACATTGCGTTCCATTCCTTGGCTTCTTTCTCACTAGAAAAATCCAGACCAGCAGGGTTCCAATCGGGAATTTCTCCAACAATATTGGCAGACGTATCCACCGTGCACCTTGTAACGCGGCGGAACCCGGTTTCCCCTTTTACAGCTCTATTCCATGTTTCTTCCATGGTTTTTCCTAATGGGGTTGCAACTGCATATCCTACTACAAAAACCCGTCTATTTTTAGGTGATTTCATACTTCTCTCATTTAATCCTGTGAAATATTATGCAGGCATTGGCTCCACCGAATCCGAATGCGTTCTTTAAAACATATTTTTGTTTCAGCGTTCTAACAGATCCGGGAACACAGTCAATGCTTATTGACGGGTCAGGCTTATAGTTTATCGTTGGAAGAATAGCGTCCCTCATCATGCCTTCCATGGCAAATATACTCTCCAGGGCACTGGATGCACCCATTGCATGGCCGATCATGGATTTGTTGGCACTGACCGGAGGAATATTATTCTGAAAGATCTTCCTGAGTGCCAGATATTCAACATCATCGCCTACCTTGGTTGAGGTCGCATGTGCATTGACCGCACTGATATCCCCTGGTGCTATGCCTGCATGCTTTATGGCACCATCGATACAATGTACGATAGTATCCTGCCGTGGCGCTACGGAGTGATATGCATCGGCTGTCATGGCCCACCCTGCCAGCTCTATGGAGTAGTTTAATCCGTGCGCCTTTGCAAACTCCTTTGTTGACAGTATTATACATCCTGCCCCCTCTGAAATGATGAACCCGCGCCTGTTGATGGAAAACGGCCTGCTGGCCAGTGAAGGCGTTTCCGGAGCGGACTCCGCACTGTTCTGGTATGCACCGTTCATAGTGGCAAACCCGGCCACAATGCTTTCCACAAGAGGGAAATCCACTGCCCCGCAAATGGCAACATCAGCCATGCCGCTCTGCAATAACATGGCCCCGATAATCATCGAGGTGCTTCCCGTGGCACAGGCCGTGACCGTGGTAAGAATAGGGCCTGTGGCATTGGTAAGGATCGATATCTTGCCTCCGACCATATTGATGCAGGAATTCGGGTTCACATACGGCTTGGGCAGTTGTCCGGATTGCACCATGGTCCTGTCCGCATCGAGCACAGCATCAAGTCCCCCGATAGCCGTACTGAACGTGGTTGCTATTCTTGGTGATAACTCACCGGTAATGTCCAGTTTGATCTTCTTTAAGGTACGATGGACCACGAGCATGCCGTATTTAAAGATTGGTGATTTCCAGTGTACCATTTCCCTTGGTCTTAAGAATGGGTACGGTGCAACATCAACGTCCGCAACCTCTCCAGCAATCTGCACCGGAAAATTCTCTCGCAATGGGAACCGCGTCAGTGGACCTATACCGCTCTGTCCCTCTGCAGCCCTGTTCCATTGATCCTCAAAGACAGTACCGAGTGGAGACACGGCATCGTATCCCAAAACCACGGGCACGGGTGTTTTCATAACCAGCTCCTATCCGTATTCAACCAAAAAAATGTAGTGAGGAAGTTTTCCAATAATTCTGCTGTTTGCTCAAACTTTCCGATCCGCGTTTTCTTAAATACTAAATTCCGATATCTAAATTCCAAACAAATCCTAAATCTTAAACTCAAATATTCAAAACAGAGTGGTATACCGTTTTGATTTTTTGTCATTTGATATCGTTTAGAAATCAGGATTTTGAATTCGGAATTTGATATTATATGTTTATTCAAATATTTACTCACTGCACAAATCCCCTTATTTTTAAATGCAATTTTTTTGATCAATGGATTACCACGGGATGAAGCGGTATAATTTGGCGAACATTTCATAGACCTCAACCCAGTGCTGGAAATCCTCGGGGCTGCGCATATGTGCCCGCTTATTTACCATTACCCAGCTCATGTGTGCGGCTCCATCCTTACATGTTGAACACTCACGGGTGGCTGATGTGCAGCACCTATGCGTTGTTTTTAGATCGGCTCCCCATCTTATGAACCGTATTAGCCTCTTGGGTTGAGGGTCACGAGTATCCATCGGCTCTGTTACAGAAGGACATTCCATCCATCCCCATGTCTTGTCGAGCATCTTTCCGCTTGTTATTATTTTATGGTAGTACTTACTGGATATAACGGTATCGCTGTACCTTTCCAGCATATCATCCATTTCATCGCGTGCACGCTCGAGTATCTCTGGAGTCCACACGAAGCCTTCCACCTCCTCATCATTCGAGAACAACTGCAGATGTACTTTTAACCCGGCATCCGAGATCTTTTTAATAATCCGTTCAATCGTACCGGTCCCAACCTGTCTGGGCGTTATCGTGTACAGATAATACGTATAAGGGTCGCCTTTATAATTCTTCAGGGATATGCCAAAGGTATTTTTACCCCGCAGGACTTGTTCTTCGTTTTCATCTCCCCACAGGGAGATTCCTACCATCATGTCAGGGAAACGGTCCCTGGGAATTTTGATAAGGCCGTTTGTTGCGCAATACGTGGGGATGCGTTTGTAAAATGCCCCAATTCTGTCAAGGAAGAGCGTGGGTTCTCCGCCGATCAATATCGCAAGATTCACCCCTCTCTCTTTCTCCTTATCTACAAATTTCTCCCATTTCCCGAGGTCTGTTTCCTCCTCCAGTTTGTGTTCGTCAGAGGAAAAAAAGAAACAACCTTTGCATCTCAGGTTGCACTTGTTCGTCATATCATAGATAGAGCTGCGTATATTGAGGTTAGAAATGGCGTTATAACGTTTTTTCCATTCTCCGCTGAGAAGCGTACTTACCGTGTGCATGCATCCTTCTCTTTCAGAAATGCACAATAAATGTTATTTCGCTTTCTCATAATCCACTCCTTTAGGTTTAATCGTTGTTTTTTTTAACAGAGAGTATTTCATTGTCTGTAGAATTTGTATTAAATTAAAAACCGGGCGGCTGTTCAATATGGGAACAAAGATTTTCTCCCTTATCGTATCCTTTAACCCAGACAGCAAGGTACGTATCCACGTAATCAAGCCATGATTTAAAGATCTCCGCATTCCCGGTATGTCTGCTCAGCTTTGATGTAACTATAGCACTTCCTGCGGCATAATGTCTGCAGTCATTGCAATCCGTATCCGGAACACAACATGCCGCTGCCCTGTCCCATGTAAGATCAGTTCTGTACTGACGGAAAGATCTGCCGAGTCCGAATGCAACAGACGGGTTCATACGTGGATATGGACATGAAAATAGCTGATACAGGCTGTTTTTGTGGGTATGTACAACCGAATTATAATATGAGAATAATACCGATTCCGGATACTTTTCCATGAGATCTATCATCACGTTGCGGACTTTATCCAGGGTCCCCGGCGTGTGCAACAGATTCCCCGAATAGTTCAATGGTGCGGAAAACATGTTGAACGTTATTTTGCAGTTGTGTGATGCCAGGAGTTCTGCAGCCTCGTATGCTTCATCAATTGTATCTTTACAAAAAGTGTAGACGAAAACCGCGCGCGGGTCTCCCTCGTAGTTGTCGATCTGTTTCTTAAGAAGGTTTTTAGCCTTTCTGATTCTAAAACTGGTATCGTCATTGCCCCAAACTGAAATATGTATCTTATATCCGACTGATTCCGGAATACGGTTAAGTCCGTTTGTAGCTATACAACCCAGGGGGATTTCATCATAACACGCCTGCAGCAGATCAGGGACCAGAGAAGGCTCTGCTCCGGCAAGAACCACAAATGTTATACCTCTGTTTTTCTCCTGACGAAAAAGATCTCGCCATGCCTTTGGATCGAGATTTTCCTGTGTAAATTGTTTCTCGCCGTTATAGTAGTAACAGCCATCGCACCGCATGTTGCACCTTGTGGCCATATCATATGTTGATTCCCGTAGAAAAAAGTATTTTCTCACCTTTTCCCATCGTTCCCGCACACGTGTTTCATGGAGAAGATCTACAAATTTCCATTCCCCGGATAACTGTAACTTTTCCGAAAAAATTAGTGCTGTGTTGTCCGACACCATTATATTTATACCCCAAAAAAAGATACACGTTTCTAATTTGTTGTCAATACTTTGTAATTGTTGTGTGATAGCCAAGTGAAAATGTCATCTCTAACTGCCGAGTGAAAATGTCAGTAGTATATCCTGTCATAAAGACAGGAGGAAGGGATGATACTGACAATGAATGATAAAAAGAGAGCAAATGTAATAG